>NZ_JBSIPA010000380.1:0-6512 GCF_053574605.1 Caballeronia sp. M23-90
TAAGGCTCCGGCTGCTGCCAAGCCGTCCCTGCCGGACGTGAAGGCGCCGGGCGCCGACCAGTGGTTGAAGGACCGTCCGGAACAGCGCGTGCCGATGTCGCGTTTGCGCGCCCGCATTGCCGAGCGTCTGCTCGAGTCGCAGCAGACCAACGCCATCCTGACCACGTTCAACGAAGTGAACATGGCGCCGGTGATGGACCTGCGCAACAAGTACAAGGACCGCTTCGAGAAGGAACATGGCGTGAAGCTCGGCTTCATGTCGTTTTTCGTGAAGGCCGCCGTTCGTGCGCTCAAGAAGTTCCCGCTGGTGAATGCGTCGATCGACGGTAACGACATCGTCTATCACGGTTACTTCGATATCGGTATCGCGGTCGGTTCGCCGCGCGGTCTGGTGGTGCCGATTTTGCGCAACGCCGATCAACTGAGTCTCGCCGAGATCGAGAAGAAGATCGCCGAGTTCGGCGCGAAGGCACGCGACGGCAAGCTGTCGATCGAAGAAATGACGGGCGGCACGTTCTCGATCTCGAACGGCGGCGTGTTTGGCTCCATGTTGTCGACGCCGATCATCAACCCGCCGCAATCGGCCATTCTGGGCGTGCACGCAACGAAGGAACGCGCCGTGGTCGAGAACGGCCAGATCGTGATCCGCCCGATGAACTACCTGGCGTTGTCCTACGATCACCGGATCATCGACGGTCGTGAAGCGGTGTTGTCGCTGGTTGCGATGAAGGATGCGCTGGAAGATCCGGCTCGCTTGCTGCTGGACCTGTGATCCCTGCCGTGCCCTCGCAGTTGCTCTTTTAATCCAGCATTAAGACCTTATTTAGGACTCGTGGCACGCTCGATAGACTCGGGCGCGCCATGTATCCAACAAGAGAAGGATAGTCATGTCCAAAGAATTTGATGTCGTCGTGATTGGTGCAGGCCCTGGCGGTTACATCGCGGCGATTCGCGCGGCGCAACTCGGCAAGTCGGTTGCATGTATTGAAAGCTGGAAGAACCCGGCGGGTACCCTGAAGCTCGGCGGCACGTGTCTGAACGTGGGTTGCATCCCGTCGAAGGCGCTGCTGGCTTCGTCGGAAGAGTTCGAAAACGTCTCGCATCACCTCGGCGATCACGGTATCAACGTGGGCGACGTGAAGCTCGATATCTCGAAGATGCTTGCTCGCAAGGACGGCATTGTCGAGAAGATGACGAAGGGGATCGAATTCCTGTTCCGCAAGAACAAGATCACGTGGCTCAAGGGTCACGGCAAGTTCACCGGCAAGACGGACGCCGGCGTGCAGATCGAAGTGAGTGGCGAAGCGGAAACCGAAACGGTGACGGCGAAGAACGTGATCATCGCGACGGGTTCGAAGGCGCGTCACCTGCCGGCCATTCCGGTCGACAACAAGATCGTGTCGGACAACGAAGGCGCGCTGACATTTGATTCGGTGCCAAAGAAGCTGGCCGTGATCGGCGCCGGCGTGATCGGTCTGGAACTGGGTTCGGTGTGGCGTCGCCTGGGTGCCAGCGTGACGGTGCTCGAAGCGTTGCCCGCGTTCCTCGGCGCATGCGACGAATCGCTTTCGAAAGAAGCCGCGAAGCAGTTCAAGAAGCAAGGTCTCGACATTCATCTCGGCGTGAAGATCGGCGAAGTGAAGACGACCGATTCGAGTGTCTCGGTGGCGTACACGGACAAGGACGGCAACGCGCAAACGCTCGACGCCGACCGTTTGATCGTGTCGATCGGCCGCGTGCCGAATACGGACAATCTCGGCCTGGAAGCAATCGGCCTCAAGACGGACGAACGCGGTTTTGTTCCCGTTGATGACCACTGCGCGACGAGCGTGCCGAACGTGTACGCAATCGGCGACGTGGTGCGTGGCCCGATGCTCGCGCACAAGGCGGAAGACGAAGGCGTGCTGGTGGCCGAGATCATCGACGGTCAGAAGCCGCATATCGACTACAACTGCATTCCGTGGGTGATCTACACCGAACCGGAAATTGCGTGGGTCGGCAAGACGGAGCAGCAACTGAAGGCCGAAGGCCGCGAGATCAAGACCGGCCAGTTCCCGATGATGGCCAATGGTCGCGCACTCGGCATTGGCAAGGCGGACGGTTTCGTGAAGATGATCGCCGACGCCAAGACCGACGAATTGCTCGGTTGCCACATCATTGCGGCCAATGCGTCGGACCTGATCGCCGAAGCGGTTGTGGCGATGGAGTTCAAGGCGGCATCGGAAGATATCGGCCGGATCTGCCATCCGCATCCGTCGTTGTCGGAAGTGATGCGCGAAGCCGCGCTCGCCGTCGACAAGCGCGCGCTCAACATGTAATTGCAGCAGGTTTGAGCAGCATGACGAAGGCGGGCGGGAGTTATCCCGCTCGCCTTTGTTTTGTCCGTCGTCTTCAGTCTCCCTGGCCTTGAAACCGCGCACCATGAACGTCACCGAATACTACGAACACGAACTAGAGACGCGGGGTTATCAGTCGGACGCCGCGCAACTCGCGGCGGTCGAACGACTGCAGCGCTGCTACGACGAATGGGTCGCGTACAAGGCGCGCCGTTCTAACGCGTTCAAGAAGCTGATCTCGCGCCCGGACTTGCCGCGCGGCGTGTACATGTGGGGCGGCGTGGGGCGCGGCAAGAGCTTTTTGATGGACAGCTTCTTTGCGGTCGTGCCGGTGCAGCGCAAGACGCGTCTTCATTTTCACGAGTTCATGCGCGAGGTGCATCGCGAACTGGAAGAACTGAAGGGCACGGCCGATCCGCTCGATGAACTCGCGCGGCGCGTAGCCAAGCGGTACAGGCTGATCTGCTTTGACGAGTTTCACGTCTCCGATATCGCCGATGCCATGATCCTGTATCGCCTGCTCGACCGTTTGTTTGGCGCGGGCGTGCAGTTCGTGATGACGTCGAACTATGACCCGGATTTGTTGTATCCCGATGGTTTGCATCGTGACCGGTTGCTGCCTGCCATCGAGCTGATCAAGTCGAAGCTCGACGTGATCAACGTCGATGCCGGCACGGATTATCGCAAGCGCACGTTGTCGCAAGTGAAGGCCTACCATACGCCGCTCGGTGCGGCCGCTGACCAGGCGCTGCGCGCCGACTTTGCGAAGCTCGCCGCCGTGCCCGACGAAAGCCCGATCCTGCGTATCGAGAAGCGTGAACTGAAGGCGTTGCGCAAAGCCGATGGCGTTGTCTGGTTCGACTTCGCCACGCTCTGCGGCGGCCCGCGATCGCAGAACGACTACCTCGAACTGGCGAGCCGCTTTCACGCGGTCATCCTGTCCGAAGTCCCGAAGATGTCGCCGCGCAATGCGTCGGAGGCGCGCCGCTTTACGTGGCTGATCGATGTGTTCTATGACCACAAGGTGAAGCTCTTGATGTCGGCCGAAGTGCCGGCCGAAGAGTTGTACGTGGAAGGTCCAATGGCGAACGAATTTGCGCGCACGGTCTCGCGGATCACGGAGATGCAGTCCAAGGAATATCTGGAGTCCGAACGCAGGCTCGTCGATACGTCGCTGACCTGATGACGTCAGCCGACAGGACAGTCGACAATGCGAGACTCATAATTTCGTCGTCAGGTTAGTGCTGCAAGGCTTGGCGCGCTATTTCAAGATTCGGACATGTCTGATACCGGCGTTTCGGGCGGATGGGTATCTTCTAATCACTTACTTGTGATTGGAGGAAACCATGAAGCCTTACCGCGATATGTCCGACGAAGAATGGCAATTGGTGGCGCCGCTTCTGCCCGAATTGCGTCCCCGTTCAGAGTTGCGCGGCCGGCCGCTCGCCAACACCCGCGCCGTGCTCAACGGCGTGTTGTGGGTGATGTACAGCGGTGCTTCATGGTCCACGCTGCCGCGCAAATATCCGTCGTACCAGACGTGTCATCGCCGCTTCAAGGCGTGGCATGATTCGGGCGTACTGGCTCGTGTGATGCAGCAGTTGTTTGGCGGCGCGAGTGAAGGTCTGTATTCGCTGATGACATCGCGTATGCGCGTGCCAGTTGAACTGCCCGCAGGCCTTGGCGATCACGTAGCCGATCCGGTAACTGGCGCATCAGTGAATGGTGATGCCCGTGTGGTGTTCGTTCCGATCGTGCAGGCGCCCAATCCGGCGCCGGCAGATTACACCGACGGCGCGCGTCGCGCAGCGTAATCGTGCAAATAGAAACCCGGCTGTAGATCTGAATCTGCAGCCGGATTTTTCTGCATCAAAGCCGCACAAGTTTATTGCTGCCTGATCCAGGTCTGCGAGCGCCCAAGCAGCGACACCCCAATATACCCGCGGACCACGAGCTTCTGGCCGTCGTCGTCGAGATGCATCTTGCACTTGTACGACTTGCCGTTCTCCGGGTCGAGAATCTGGCCACCATCCCACGCATCGCCATCAGGCTTCATGCCGTTGATGATCGTCATGCCCTTGACCAATTGATCCTTGCGTGAATCGGTGCAGGCTGTGCACCGGCGGGTAGGGTCATTGTTGCTGCCAATCCCCTCGAGGATCTTGCCGGAAAGCGTGCCGTCGCTTTCCTGGACGATTTGAACCACGGCTTTGGGCTGGCCGGTTGCATCGTCGATGGTTTGCCAGAGTCCCGCCGGCGATGCCGCCTGTGCAAGCGTACTTGCAGCCGATGCGAGCAATGCGCCGGCCAGCAAGATGCGTTTGAATTGCCGATGCGCGCGCTCAGTCGTACTCGTCATGCTTCCTCCTGGAGGTGAAACGTCTCTTGATGTGTTGGCCGCTTCATGCGCCATTGTTTGGCGCACAGAATACGTCAAAGCAACAAGGACGTTTGATAGGACTTCCTCTAGTTGGTTCATGGCGGGCATGCATGGCACACCACGCGTGTGCCATGCATGCCCTGGGTGCCGGTCAGTTGAACTGGTAGGAGAACGTCGCGTTCACCCGCGGGCTGCGAGAACCGTTGCCTTCCACGGGGGCATCGCCCACCGGTTTTGCGAGTGATAAATCCAGGCTGTAGTACTTCGCATCGGACACGCGGAAGCCCACGCCCACCGATGCCAGCCGGCTCGGTTTCGCCGTGCCGCCGTGCAGGTACACATGGGCGGTATCGACTGAAACGTAGGGCGTGACGCTCTTCATGAACGCAAGCCCGATGGCGAACGGCCGGTTCACTTCGGCCGATGCCGCCCAGCCGGAATCGCCCGACACTTCGCCCGGCTGATAACCGAGTGCGAAACGTTGGCCGCCGAACGCAATCTGCTCGGACGTCGGCAGCGAGTCCGGGCTGTATTGTCCGGTCGCGGCGATCGACGTGCCGATCTTGTACGGCCATTCGTTGGTTTGCGAAATCGTCGCGCCCGTGCGCACGAAGGTGAGCGAGATCGGGTTGGTTGTGACAACGCCGGGAATGTTGGTTTCCGCCGTCTTCGATGCGCCCAGTACATCGAACGCCTTTGCCACGTTGATGCTTGCGCGCCGCACAGTGCCAGTGTCTACGCCGGTGTAGTCGAGCTGCAGCGTCGTCACGCGGACTTGCGAACGCTGTCCAAGCAGCGCGCCCGTGATCGTGTTCTTGAAGCGGTCTTCGTCATGCGACGCGTATGCGCCGGCCGTTCCGATCAGGCTGCGCGAATTGCTCAGAATGAACGGATACGACGCCGACAAGCCGACTTTGTCGTTGACCACGGTGCGCTCGACGAAGGAGGGCAGGCCGGGGTTATCGACGGGATGACCGTAGTAGTGCGAAGCATCGACCTTTGCGGTGAAACCGTCCGTGCCTATGGGCAGTGCGCCGTTGACTGCGAAGTAGGTTTGATCGTTGCGGCCTTTCGGCAACAACGCCGACGCGCCGATGGTCTCGCCTTGTCCCAGCAGGCCGTTTTCGGTTGCGCTCACAATGCCTTGCAAGCCCGGGTGATTCATGTCGATACCCGTTGCAAAGTTGAACGGCTTGCGGTCGACATCGAGTTCGAGCGAGGTGGCGCCATCTGTGGTCTGCGGCGGCGCGACGGTCGCCGCGATCTTCACGCCGGGCGTGAGGCCAAGAACGTTGACGTAGCGCTCGAACGTATCCTGTTTCAACGGACGATCGGCGCGGATCCGGTCAGCGATCGCACGAATGCGTTTTTCCGTGGTACCAGGGTCGCCTTTTATCTTTACATCGGCTACGTAACCCTCAACCACCGTGATGTGGACCACGCCGCCCTCGAACGTTTGCGCGGGCACGAAGGCGAAGGAGAGCGCGTAGCCGCGTTCCTTGTAGAGCGCGGTCACGCCGTTCGCGGTCTCCATCAATTCGCCGATGGTGACGTCCTTGCCGACGAGCGGTGTGAAGCGTTGGGCGATTTCATCGAAGGGAATGGTCTTTGCGCCTTCGATCTGGATTTTCTGCGGCGTCAGGTGGCGCGCCAGCAGCTCCTGGATATGCGGCGTCTGCGTCTGGACATCGACCGTAACCGACGGCGGTTTTTGCGGCGCATTCACTTGTGGCAGCGCGTCGAGCGGATTGCCCGCTACGGACGGGCGCGCGACTTGCCCGCTGGTCTGCGCTTGA
>NZ_JBSIPA010000381.1:0-6489 GCF_053574605.1 Caballeronia sp. M23-90
TACCGGTTCGAGCGGCTGGCGCCGCGCGTACGCCAGCAGTTGCGAAGCGAGTTTCGCGCCGCGTTCGACCGCTTCGTGTGCGGCAGCAAGCCGCCGCGTCAAGGACTCGTGACCCTCGGCGTCCTGCGCAGCAAGCTGCAGATTGCCGCCAATGACTTGCAGCACGTTGTTGAAATCGTGCGCCACGCCGCCGGTCAGCTTGCCGACTGCGTCCATTTTCTGCGACTGGGCGAGCACCGCAGCGGTCTCGCGGCGATCGAATTCGCTTACGCGCAGCGCGGCGGTGGCTTCATCGATACGCTGTTCCAGCGTCTCTTTGTGCAGCTCAAGCGCTTCGCTGAGACGTTTTTGCTCCTGCAGCGCCGTGTCGAGCGAACGCAGGTTGAGCACGCGCGCAGTGATATCGCGGGAAATCGATACAAGCCATTCCACGCCCGTCGGCCCGTTGACGGGCGAAACCGTCACCTCCCAGTACTTCGGCGTGCCTTTGGCCGTCGGACAAAGCGCTTCGAAGCGGGAATGCCGGCCCTGCAGCGCGTTACTGATGGCATCGCTTAGCAACACGCGCGATTCTGCCGGCCACAAGGATACCCACGACTTGCCCTTGAAAGGCGCGAAGTCATCGATTTCCATCAGGCAGATGCCGTTCGCGTTCATGAACTCGAGCGTGCCGTCGGGTTTCATGATCTTGATGCAATCAGTGCTGCCGTTCAGGACGCTCAGGAAAAAACGGTCGGAATTTGGGGCGGCGTCAAGGGCCGGGGCGGTCGTCGCACCGAGTTCAGGCTCCGCCGGTTGAGGACCGAGAGGAAAACCAAACGGAACGTCGGCGCGTGCAACTGGTTCGGGCGTCGGGAAGCAGTGCGCACCCGTATCGTCAAGACGTGCGATCGCGGAATCAGGGCTAACGGGGTCGGTCATGAATCGGGCACAGGCGAGGGGAAACAGCGATGACAGCGCGAAGCAAGACGAATGGATGCGCTGGACGTGATCGGCAGTTGCAAGCAAGCAACGCGCCAGTCGGCAAATCATCAGCGCTTTACGTGTTGAAGGTTGTGCAGTGGACGCTCCACTGCAAGGCAGTCGTCTGCATTTCACATGCGGCGTGTAAAAAGCGTCACGATGGCCTGTAGTTCTTGCGCGATTTTTTAGTAAAGAGAGGCCCTGCCATGACCGTGCTGCCGGCAAGTTCGAACTTTAGGATCTCAAGCGTTTCCCTGATGGCGATTGACTCACGCGCGCCATCTCAGCACGACTTCAAACAATACGTTCCAATATGCGTTGGCAAGCGCGCTTCTTGCTGGCTCTGTTGCGCCCTGCGAGGCACCGCACCGCAGGGCTCGAATTCATGACCGGTGTATTCGTAGGTTGCCCGTCATGCACAACTGGCCGCGTCCACCGGGCGCGACATCTGGAGACACCCCATGCCTTTGGCCACGAATAACGCCGCTCATCAATCGCGTTTTCCCTCCGCGTTCGCCGCCGCCGTTCATGACGGCCTCACACATTCGCCGCAGAAAGAATTGCCGTCGATGTATCTGTATGACGAAGTCGGCTCCGCGCTTTTCGAGGTCATCACCGCGTTGCCCGAATACGGCGTAACGCGCGCCGAGGAGCGCGTGCTGTTGGCGCATTCGGCGGATATCGTCGCCGAATTGCCGCGCAACGTAACCGTTGCCGAGCTTGGCAGCGGCAGCGGACGCAAGACGCGACGCATCCTGGAAGCGTTATCGAAGAAGCGCCCCACCGGCGCCACCGAATACTGTCCGATTGAAATTTCGCCTGCCGCGTTGCAATTGTGCAAGCGTGAACTTGGGGATATCGAGCGTGTTTCGATAGTTGGATATGAGCGCGATTACCTTGCCGGACTCGCCGAAGTCAGTGCCAACCGGCGCGAAGGCGAAGTATTGCTCGTGCTATTCCTGGGCAGCACGATCGGCAATTTTTCGCGGCTTGCCGCGACGCGTTTTCTGAAATCGATACGTGGCATGCTCAAACCCGGCGATGCGTTGTTGCTTGGCATGGATCTGCTCAAGCCGCTGGATACGCTGATCGCCGCTTATGACGATCCAATTGGTGTAACGGCCGCGTTCAATCTGAATCTGCTTGCGCGGATCAACCGCGAACTGGACGCCGATATTCCCCTGGATGCGTTCAAACATCTCGCGCGCTTCAATCCCGATGCACGCAGCATCGAAATGCATTTGCGCGCAACGCGCCCGGTCAAGGCGACGATTCGCGCTGCTGATCTGACCGTGGAGTTTCGCGAAGGCGAAACGATCTGGACCGAGAGCAGCCACAAGTACAGCGCGGATGAAGTGGGGCCGCTGGCATCGGACGCGGGTTTCCGTTGCGCAAGGCAATGGACGGATGATGAATGGGGCTTTGCAGAGAGTTTGCTGGTCGCGGGGTGAGCATTGATCGCCTTTCCCGCGTGTGGCGTTATTCAGAACCCGCGCACTCCTCCGACTGAATCAGTTGGGTGCTGCGGGTTTCGTCAATGCGCATGTGAAGGACCGGGGCCGACGGCCGATGACGTTATCGGTATCCGCCCGCCGACAAGCGCTTGAACCTAGTGCTGCTCGAACCGCTCGAACCGCTTTTCGATATACCGCTCCTCGCTGGTCAGGTCCGTAACCCGCGCATGCGGCGGTCCGCGCCGCAACCATTCGAGCATTAGATCGACCTGATTTGCGGGCCCCTGAATCATCGCTTCAACAGACCCATCCTCGAGATTCGCCACCCACCCGCGGACGCCCAGCGAATGCGCGCGCCGCAATGTCGCGTGACGGAAACCGACGCCCTGCACCGCGCCCCGCACACGCACGTAATACGTTTCTATTCGAGTATCGAGATCCGGACTCGGCATGTTCGCTTCTCCTGATTATTGCGCCAACCAAGGCATAAACTTTCGGGCGGCCATGAACCGGCTCACGCCCATCAGGGAGCATTCTAGACAAGACCGGCAAAACGGACAGCGCACGCGTCCGCGTCATCGTCCCCAATCAGCCAAGCCGGAACGGCTGCGCGGTCTCTCCGGAATTGCTGCTCGCGCGCCGCGCCACCGCTTCGCGCGGCACGGTGACTTCGAACACCGTGCCATTCTCGGCATCGGAGCGCACTTCCACACGGCCGCCATGCATCTGCGCAATCTCGCGCGTGATGTACAGCCCGAGCCCCAGACCACCCGTTTCCTGCTGCGGCCTGCCCGACCGGTACGGCGCGAAAATCGTCGGCAGGACATCCACGGGAATCTCGCCGGCGTTCTGCACCGTGATCGTCACTTCGTCTGCGGTCTCACCGTTTAGGCGCACGTGGATTGGCGAACTCTCGCGTCCATGCGTCAACGCATTGCCGATCAAGTTCGAAAACACCTGCGACAACAAATCGCCATCGCCCTGCAGCAACGTATCGCCGTCGCGGAAAATGAAGATGCGCCCCTTGCCCACGCGCGCTTCGTATTCCTCGACGATATTCTTCGCCAGCGTCAGCAATTCCACTGCCCGCGGCTGCAGCGTCACGCGTCCGCCGCGCAGCCGTGCGAGGTTGAGCAGCTGATCGACCATGCGCACCATCCGCATGCCGCTGCTCTTGATACGCGTGCCGATATTCGCGACGTTTTCATCGGGGACGAAACGCGCCAGATATTCCGCCGATGCAATCACCGCCGACAACGGCGTGCGCAGGTCGTGGCCGAGCACGGCCATGAGCATTTCGTTGGCATCGAGGAGATGCTGGACGGTTGCAAGCTGCGTGGCCAGTTGCTGCTTCTGCTTCTCGATCTGGATGAACACATCCACCTTCGAGTTGAGAATGCGCGAATCGTACGGCTTGTAGAGGAAGTCAACCGCGCCGGCTTCGTAGCCACGGAACGTGCGCCCGGTGTCCTGTGCGGTCGCGGTCAGGAAGATGATCGGCACGTGCGCCGTGCGCGGACTGCCGCGCATCAGTTCCGCGAGCTCGAAACCGTCCATGCCGGGCATGTTGACATCGAGAATGGCGAGCGCGACTTCATGCTTGAGCAGCAATTCGAGCGCGGCGGGACCCGATCCGGCGGCCAGCACGGAAATGTCGGGCCGCGCGAGCGAGGCTTCGAGCGCGGTGATGTTGTTCTGCACATCGTCAACGATCAGAACGTAAATCGGTTGCCTGTTGAGTTCCATTAGCGGAGTTCCATTAAGGGTGTCAGCTCCAAGTCAACCTGGGTCACGTCGCAGATCCTTGTCCGATGCCGCGCAAGCGTGCGGCCATCGCGTCGATTGTAAGAACATCATGTACTCCGCCGCGCGCAATCGCGCCCAGCGGCATTGCGGTGGACGACGCAGTCTGCGGGTCCTGCACCCAGCAGCGGCCGCCGGCGTTCCTGATCGCCGCGAGGCCGCGCGCGCCATCGTCGTTCGCGCCCGACAACACAATGCCAAGCAATGCATCGCCAAAACAGAGCGCCGCCGATTCGAACAGCACATCCACCGATGGCCGCGAAAACCGCACCGGCGGATCGACCGATAACGAGATCGTGCCATCGGGCTCGACCAGCATGTGATAACCCGGCGGCGCGAGATAAATCGTGCCGCCGGTGATGGTGGCTTTATCGTCGGGTTCCACCACCGGCAAGCGGCAACGCGCGGCAAACAGCTCGGGCAACAGGCTCGGCGAGTCGGCGCGCACATGAACCACGACCAGCACTGCGGGGCGAAACCCCGCCGGCAATGCGGGCAGTAACTGATTCAACGCCTCCACGCCGCCGGCAGACGCACCTATGACAATGGCGTCGATCCCGGCCAGCGGGCTGAACGATTCTTCCAGCGCTTTCATCGTTTAAACCTTTTGATACAGGCGCTCGCGCGCATCGAAGTCGGCAAAGCTGTCCGCGTGTTTCGAAAAGCGGATGCTTTCCTTGCTGCCCAAGCCTAAAAACCCCCGCCGCACGAGCGAATCGCTGAAGAGACCCAGCGCGCGATCCTGCAACGCGCGATCGAAATAGATCAGCACGTTGCGGCATGACACCAGATGCGCTTCCAGGAACACGCTGTCGGTGGCAAGGCTGTGATCGGCGAAAACCACACGCGACTTGAGCGTCTGCGAAAACTTCGCCGCGCCGTAAGCCGCATGGTAGTAGTCCGAAAGCGAACGCTTGCCGCCAGCCGCCAGGTAATTCTGGCTGAAACTCGCCAGCCGATCCAGCGGATAGATGCCACTTTCGGCCTGCCGGAGCGCGCCGGCGTTGATATCGGTAGCGTACAAAACCGTACGGTCCGCGATGTTTTCTTCTGCGAACAGGATCGCGAGCGACCAGAGTTCCTCGCCGGTGCTGCAACCCGCAACCCAGACCTTGATCGATGGATACGTCTGCAGGATCGGCACGACCTGTTCGCGAATGGCGCGGAAATACGTCGGGTCGCGAAACATTTCGCTGACTTGTACCGTGAGGTACTGGAACAGGCGCGAGAACAGGGTGGCATCGCGAAGAATGCGCTCCTGCAATTGCGAGAGCGTCGGATAGCCCAGATCGATCAACGCCTGCCCCAGCCGCCGCCGCAACGAACTCACGGAGTAATGCCGGAAGTCATGCTGGTACTTTAAATAGACGGCTTCGAGCAGCAGCTTCAACTCGATGTCGAAGATGGCTTCGTCCGGATCTTTCGAAGTTCGATTTGGCATGGCGACCCTCTACCGTTGCCGCAGCCAGACGCGACATAGCGAGACCAGCTTGTCAACGTCGATGGGCTTCGAAATGTAATCGTCCGCGCCGGCTTCCAGGCACTTCTGGCGGTCGCTCGCCATCGCCTTCGCCGTCAGCGCGATGATCGGCAGGCGCGCGTGTTCCGGGTCCTTGCGGATCTCGGTCATGGCGGTGAAGCCGTCCATCTCCGGCATCATGATGTCCATCAGCACCAGATCGATATCCGGATGACGCGCCAGCGCGTCCAGCGCCTCGCGGCCATTGCGCGCAATTTCAAGCTTGGCGCCGAGCGGCTCGATCACGTGCGACAACGCGAAGATATTGCGGACATCGTCTTCGGCGAGAAGGATCGTGCGGCCTTCGAACACGTCGTCGCGCTGGCGCGCTGCGCGCAGCATGCGCTGCTGCTCGGGCGGCAATGCGCTTTCCACGCTGTGCAGGAACAGCGTGACTTCATCGACCAGGCGTTCCGGCGACTTCGCGCCCTTGATGATGATCGACTTGGAATAGCGGCGCAGACGCTGCTCTTCGTCGGGCGACAACACGCGCCCCGTGTACACGATCACCGGCGGCGATGCATGTTCCTGCGACGTCGATACCCGTTCCAGCAAGTCGTAGCCGGAGCCATCGGGCAGCGCCAGATCCATCACGATGCAATCAAACGTGCCGCGATTGATCTCGTCCATGGCTTCGGCAATCGTTCCCGCTTCGACGATCTCCACGGTCGTGCTTTGCAGCAGTGCGTGGATGCTCTGGCGCAGCGCGGGATCGTCCTCGACCACGAGCACGCGCCGCGTGCCCTGTGC
>NZ_JBSIPA010000382.1:0-6446 GCF_053574605.1 Caballeronia sp. M23-90
TAGCGCGCGAGCACTTCCGTCACGGCCTTGTCCGCCGCTCGCCACCAGTACTCGGGATCCTGCTCGGCCCAGCCGGGCCGCAGGCTCATTACCGGGTAATCGCCGACCGCTTTCGCGGCCACCTGCCCGCGGCTGTCGACTGCGATCACCTTGCACGCCGAGGTGCCGATATCGATACCGAGAAGATAACGTTCCATCGACGTCCCCGTCATGCGCCGTGCCGAAGCCGCACGTGCTTGAGATGCAAGTAGCTTTCCATGCCTTCGTGGCCGTGTTCGTAGCCTGTGCCGCTTTGCTTGCGGCCACCGTAAGGCGCGTTCATGATGCCGGCATCGACATGATTGATCGATACGTTGCCGAAGTCGAGCCGCTTGCTCAGCGTGAAACTCTCCTTGATGTTTTCCGTGTATGCGTAGGCCGCAAGACCCGACGGCGTACCGTTGGCCTCGGCAATGGCGTCATCGAGCGAACGATACTGCGCCACGCCGATCACCGGCCCGAACGTTTCCTCGTGCATCACGAGCATCCCGGGCGTGCAGTCGGCAATGACCGTGGGCGCGTAGTACAAACCGCGCGTTGCGCCATCGGGACGTCCGCCGCCACAGAGAATTTGCGCACCGCGCTCGCGCGCATCGGCGACGTGACGTTCGACCTTGGCCACGCCTGCGCGGGTTGTCATGGGACCGACATCGGCGTTCTCACGCAGGAGCCCGTCTGCGACCACGAGGCTGCGTGCGCCCGACGCCAGTTGATCGACAAAGCGTCCGTAGACCGACTCATGCACGTACGCACGATTGATCGAGATGCAGATCTGCCCGGCGTTGCGAAACGCGCGGCGCAAGGTGCCCGCAACCGCACGTTCTATATCAGCGTTCCCCGTCACGATCAGCGGACAGCTCCCGCCCAGTTCCAGCGAAAGCGGCGTGATCCCACGCACCGTCCGGTAGATGTCTTCTCCTGCAGCTTGCGAACCGGTGAACGCGACTTTATCGATGTCTGGATGGCCGACCAGCAAACGCCCTGTCTCGCGGGCGCCCATGACAAGGTTCGCCACGCCCGGCGGCAGACCCGCCTCGTCCAGGCATCGAAACAATTCCTGCGCGCTCGACGGTGTGTATTCCGACGGTTTCACGACAATCGTGCACCCCGCCGCCAGTGCCGCTGCGAGTTTCCATCCGATCAGCTCGACCGGATAATTCCACGGCGCGATCGCCCCGACCACGCCCACGGGTTCCTTCTCGACGATGCTGATGAAGCCGTCGTCTTCGTTCGGAATCGTGCTGCCGAAGACGCGTACCGCTTCTTCCGCGTAGTAGTGAAACGCCTTCGCGAGTTTCTTCGCTTCGCCGCGCGCCTCGCCGAGCGGCTTGCCCATCTCTTCGGTGATCGCCGTGGCGATAAGGCGCTCGGCCAGCGTGACTTTATGGCCGATGGCATGCAGCAACTGCGAGCGCTCGAACGGGTTGGTCCATCGCCATGTTTGCCATGCTTTTTTGGCTGCGGCCACGGCTGCATCGACGACCGGAGCACGCGCGTCCGGGGCGCGGGCAATGATCTGTTCCGTACCCGGGTTCATCACGTCGAGCCATTCGATCTCGCCGCCATTGCCGAAGCGGCCGTCGATATACATCTCGCACTGTCTTGGATCGGTCATGTCTTTGAATGCCTGAAAAGTACTTTGAGCCGGCTCATTGCGCGACGAAGTTCACGCGAATGGCATCGACCGCCACGGCGATAAAGATCAGCACGCCGCCGATCATCTGCACATAAAACGACGGCACTGATGTAATAGCAAGCCCGACGTGGATCACCGTCAGCAACAGGACGCCGCCGAGAATCCCCGCCGCGCCGCCGCGTCCGCCGAACACGCTGACCCCGCCGATGATCGGCGCCGCGATTGCATAGAGCAGGAATCCTTCGCCCTGATCGGACGTGATCGCCATTTGCCACGCAGCCAGCAAGTAACCCGCGACGCCGGAAAGAAATCCCGACAACGTGAACGCAATGACCTTTACCCGGTTCACGCGGATACCGGCCGAGTTTGCCGCGAGCGCATTCCCGCCGGTCGCATAAAGGCTTCGGCCGAGCACGGTCTTGCGCAACAGGAAGCCCATGCCGATCAGCGCGACGAGAAACACAACCGGCATCACCGGCCAGTTGCCAATGGTGTACTGCCCGATCCAGATAAAGCTGTTGGGCATGTCCGAGATGGTATTGCCTTGCGTGACCGCCAAGAGCGAGCCTTGCAGCACGATCATCACGGCCAGCGTCTGGATCAGAGAGACCATCCGCAAGCGCGTGACACACAGGCCATTGAAGAAGCCGATCGCCGTCGCCGCCGCAATGCCGAGCGGCACGCCGATCGCCGGCGACATGCCGAGCCGGGTGCTGATGATCGCGCCGATTGCCGCTGAAAATCCCATGTTGCTTGCTATCGACAGGTCGATCTCGGCGACCATCAGCGGCAGCGATACTGCCAGCGCAAGCAACCCGAGCACGGTCGCCTGCACCAGCACGTTCTGCAGGTTCGAGACCGTGAAGAAGAACGGATTGAGCACGCCGAACACAATCACGAGCGCGGCAAGCCACAGCCACACCACGTTCTGGAACAGCCATTGCACGCTGTGTTTTGCGGGCCGCTTTGCCGCGGCGGGGGGCGCCGCCGGCGGAACGCTCGCGGAGATGTTGCTCCTGGGTTGCATGATCCGTCTCCTGAGTTTTAGTGTGTAAGTGCGCTGCTGGCGGCGCCGAATGCCGACTGCAGGATGGTGTCTTTATCGATGTCCGCGCCGGTGTATTCCTGGCTCACCTCGCCATCCACGAACACGCAGACGCGATCGACCATCCGCACCATTTCGTCCAGATCGCTCGTGATCACGATCACGCTCAGGCCTTCGCGCGTGAGGGCATCGATAATGCGATGAACCTCTTCCTTCACGCCTACGTCAATGCCGCGCGTGGGTTCGTCGAGGATCAGCAGTTTGGGTTCCGTGGCGAGCACGCGGCCCAGACACACCTTCTGCTGGTTGCCGCCGCTCAATGTGCCGAGCAGCACCTTCGGCGTCGCCGCCTTGACCCTGAGGTGTTCGAAGTAGCGCTTGACCACCGAGCGCTCGGCGGGGGCATCGATGACGCCAGCCTTGGAAACTTTCGCAAGACTCGACATGGTGATGTTCTGCGCGATGCTTTGCAGGCCGACGAGTCCATCGCGATGCCGGTCGTCGGACAGATACGCGATGCCGTTCGCGAACGCCGCTTGCGGATGATCGGGGAAATCCATCTCCCGATTGCCATGTCTGATGCGGCCGCGGCTCGCGCGATTGAGCCCGAACAGCGCGAGGCCAAACTCTTTCGCCCCTGACCCCGGCAAGCCCGCAAACCCCACGATCTCCCCAGGCTTGATGCTGAATGACTCTATATTGATGTTGCGTGCCTGAAGTCCGCTGACCTGCCATGCAGCTTCCCCTTGAATTTCACTTTCGCCGTGCGCCCGGTGGAACAACGGCACATCGCGGCCGATTACCAGCTCCGACAACGCATCCGAATCGATCCCGTCAAGATTGTCCATCTCCCCAGCAAGCCGCCCGTTGCGCAGCACGGTCACGCCGTCGCAGATGCTCAGGATCTCTTCGTTGTAGTGCGAGATGAACACAAAGCTCACACCCTGTGCCCTGAGGCTTCGCATGAAACCGAACAGATGATCGCGGTCCGCGAGCGTGAGCGCGGCGGTCGGTTCATCGAGGATCAGCAGCTTGCCGCCGCTGTACAGCGCACGAAGGATGTTCAGCTTGCGCTTGGCGACCGCCGAGAGTTCGCGCGCCGACATGCGCGGGTCGAGCCCCGTGCCTTCCAGCGCCTTGACCGCGTTCGCCATCAGCGCGCGCTGATCGACGGTCTTCGTGAAACCGCGCTTCACGGGCCAGTGACCGAGCATGAGGTTGTCGGCGACCGACATGGACTCGACGATCATCGGCTCCTGCGTGACGAGGAACACGCCGCGCGCTTCCATCTGCTTGACGTCAAAGCCCTGCACCTCTTCACCCGCAAATTCGATGCTGCCTTCCGTCGGCGATATCAAGCCTGAAATCAGCCCGACAAGCGTGGACTTCCCCGCGCCGTTTTCGCCGAGCAGGCCGTGAATCGTGCCGCGCCGGATGTTGACCGACACGTGATCGAGCGCGACGACCGCCTTGTAGCGCTTGACGATATCGCGGGTCCTGAGGATGTATTCCGTGCTGCTGGTATCTGCCATGTCCGACCATCCGGTTGCTGTTACCGGTCCGCGCCGTGACGCGGACCGGAAGACTGAACGTGCGCCAAGCGGCGGCCTAGCTGTAGCGCAGGCCCCATTCGTTGTAGGCGATGTTGCCCCACTGGCGCTTGTCCTTGACCGAGTTGCCATCGACTACGAAGGGCTGGATCACGAGGCTCGGACCTGTCACGGACTTCGTGATTTCCGCCTTCTCCCAGAAGTACTGGCTGTTCTGATACGGCCCGAGCGGTACGGGCTGGCCCTTCAATGAATACTTGTCTAGCATCTCGACCGTGATCTGCGCATAGGCGATCGGATCCTGCGATACGACCGCGTCCATGTAACCGTCGCCGATCCACTGGAGCGCAGCCGGTTCACCGTCGATATTCACGAAAATCACGTGGCCCTGCTCGCCGACTTTCTTCCACTTACCCTTTTGCTGCAGCGCGGTCACAATGCCGCGCGCGGGTGAGTCGCTTGGCGCATGCACGGCGTCGAGATCAGGATATTCCGAGAGCGTGGCGAGCGTCACTGACAGCATGTTCTTGAGCAGCCCTTCAGTCGGGCGGCTGATCAGCTTGATGTCCGGATACTTCTTGAAGGTCGCCTCGAGCCCTTCCTTGCGAAGACGCCATGCCACCGATTGCAGCGCGCCGTAGCAGTTGAGCACCGTGCCCTTGGCCGAACCGTTCTTCTTCTTGAGCGCCGCGACGATGGCTTCGGCCGCCATCACGCCGCCGGCGTAATTGTCGAAGTCGACGGTGATCGATACATCGCCGGCGAGCGCGGGGGTATCGATGATGCCGACCGGAATCTTCTTCATGTTGTACTTCTTGATCACGCTCGCGATAGCCTGGCTGTCGATCGGGTCCGCGATGATCGCAGCCGGGTTCTTGAGCAACAGGCTCTGCCATTGCTCGAGCTGGGTCGTGGTGCTGAAGTTTGCGTTGACCGCCTGGAACGTCCAGCCTTTAGCTTCGACCGCGCGCTTTACCGCTTCCTGTTGCGTCGCGAAGAAGTAGTAATCGAGGCTCTTGTTGCTGAACGGCACGAGCGGTTTTTGCTGCGCGAGCGCCAGTGGCGAAAGGGAAAGCGCGCCTGCGGTCGCGGCCATATCGACCAGGAACTTGCGGCGGGAAACCGGTTTTGAAGCAGATTGTGAAGCTGACTCTGATGCGAAGGCCTTTGAATCATCATCCATGGCTTGTCTCCTCTCATGGCAATACAGGCGATTTCTGCTTTTCGACAGTCTGCGTCGGTCGCCGAGGTTGTAGTGAACAACAATTTGAACCGTAGTATTACGACGCAATGTAAAGGACTGAGCGATGGATCACAATCTAGGGTTTACGTGGTTCAAATACTTGTTTCCATGCGATAAATTTGCTGCGTCGCGGCGATTCTCGTATTTTTGGCGTAAAAATTACGATACCAACACACGCATTACAGGTTAAAAAATGCGTTCTTCACGTAGCAACACTACTTTCTGATACGAAATTAACAAGATCGCGCCGTTAGATTGGTCACCCGCGCCGCATCGCCCGCAGCCCGCCGCGTAGCGCCATCCCACTACAATGTTTCCCTGCGCTTCGGCTCACTAAAAGCCGATATGACAAAACAGATACGAGGACAAACGCATGACACAGCTTTTCGATCTGAGTAACCGCACCGCGCTTGTCACCGGCTCGGCGCGTGGCATTGGCTTCGCGCTCGCTGAAGGACTCGCGAATGCAGGCGCTGCGGTGATCATCAATGGAACGAGACCCGATACCGTCGACGAAGCGGTCTCGCGCCTCGTAAGCAACGGCTTGAAAGCGCAAGGCCGTGCGTTCGATGTCACGAACGAACAAGCCGTCAAGGATGCGTTCACGCACTGGGACGAACATGGCGTGCAGATCGATATCGTCATCAACAATGCAGGCATTCAATTTCGAAAGCCGCTTATCGAGCTTGAGCTGGGCGACTGGCAACGCGTGATCGATACCAACCTCACGAGCGCGTTCATCGTGTCCAAGGAAGCGGCGAAGCGCATGATCGCGCGCGGGAACGGCGGCAAGATCGTGCACATCAATATCGTCATCAACAATGCAGGCATTCAATTTCGAAAGCCGCTTATCGAGCTTGAGCTGGGCGACTGGCAACGCGTGATCGATACCAACCTCACGAGCGCGTTCATCGTGTCCAAGGAAGCGGCGAA
>NZ_JBSIPA010000383.1:0-6416 GCF_053574605.1 Caballeronia sp. M23-90
TGGCGCGCGCGGCGACATCGGCGGGCATGCCCGTGCCGGTGTCGGCCACGCTCAGTTCCACGTAGTCGCCATCGGCCAGATCGGCGTCGTCCGTGATCGTCTTCGAAACCGTCCCGATGCGCAGCAAGCCGCCCGACGGCATGGCGTCACGGGCGTTGATCGCGAGGTTGAGGAGCGCGAGCTCAAGCTGCGTTGCGTCCGCGATGACAAGCGCATGATCGTCGGTGAGTTCCAGCCTCAGATCGACCGATGGAGTTCGTCGCGAGCGGTGCCGGTTGCACTTTCCTGCAGCAATTCGACAAGCCGTACGTGTTGTCCTTCAAGCACAAACGCGCTGAACGCATGGCCGACCACATGCTCCACTTCGCGGTCGAGCAACTGCACGGCGCGTTCGTTGGCGTAGAGGATCGTGCCGTCGCCGGAAAGCATGACCGCGCCTTCCTGCATCTGCTCTACCAGCACACGATACGGCCGGTCCGCACTTTCGAGCGTATAGATGCGCCTGTCCTCGTCGCTGCCGACGACCACCGCATCCACCGCGCCGCTGCGGATGGCGTCGAGCGTGTCTTCCGCTTCGCGCAGCCGCTCGCGCAGTTCTTCTATGGACGCAGTGTCCAGTGACGATACAACGGGTGGGTCGCGGAATTGATCGGGCATGCGCGTCAAGGTTTGATGGAAGCGCTCTCGGGCGCGGGGGGCGCGGCGCCAGCGGTGTCGAATGCATTCAGGCCGAGCGCGGCGAGCACCTTGTTCGAGTCCGACAGGTCGCCGATCACCCGGCGCAGCGGTCCGGGATTGAGCTTCACCAGCGTCGGCGCGGCGATGATCTGCGCGGCGATGGCCGCTTCGGGATGCACATAGATATCGATGACTTCAAGCTCGAAACGTCCCGCCGCGTAGACCTCGAGCAAACGCCGGGCGTTCTCCACGGCGCGCGTGGAGCGGTGCGTGTTCCCCGTGACGTAAAGGCGCAGCACAAGCTGGGCCGATGGCGGCCCTGTCGACGAAAGTCCGCTATCTGCGCCGGCAGGACTTGCGTTCATGAGCGGATCCCCGGACGAAGGTCGAGGCCGACGAGCACGCGTTCAGTATCGGAGAGATCGCCGATGACTTTTTTAAGCGGCGACGGCAAATGTCGCACGACCGTGGGAATGGCGAGGATCTGATCGGCAGCGGCGAGTTGCGGATTCACGCGCAAATCGATGACTTCGATGGAAAATTTCCCGGCCAGATGCGTTGCGCACAATGCGCGCAGGTTGCGGATTGCGGCGAGCGATTTCGGCGTTTCCCCGGCCACGTACAGGCGCAACAGGTAAGGCTCGTCGTTTGGTAACGGTTCGTGGTCGGTCATTGCTTTGACTGCCTGACCCGCGCCATGTCTGCGCGATCGGCATCGCGGGTGCGATCGCGTTCGTTGCGCTGCGTAATCAGCGCCTCGAGTTCCGCCGCTTCGGCTTCCAGCGTCGATTGCAGTTCGGCAACCTGCAGTTCCACCACTTTGCGGCGTCGCGCGAGTTCACGCACTTTTTGCTGCACGGCTTCTTCCCGCGCGGCGATTTCATCGCGTTCCTGAACTTGCTGCGCAAGCCGCGCTGAACCGGTCAGCACGCCCCGCGCTCCTACATAGGCCGGCACCATGGCGATTCCTTCGTTGCTGATCTTGTATTCGCGAACCTGGTTGGAGTGATCCATGCCGCGCGATTTCAGCACGTACACGAGCCGGTTGCGCTCGCCATTCGTTTCCATATGCGACAACGAGATCCATGTGTCCATCAGCGACGAAATGCTGCGGTCGTTGATGCTCGACGCCTGATCGGTGCTTGTCAAACTGGTAAAAATTGCAGTGATTCCGTGTTCCTTGAGCAGGTCGACGAGCCGCAGCAGCGTCGCATGCACTTCCGCGTCGACGCCGCGCAACGCGGAAATCGGGTCGACGACCACGGCGGTCGGCTTGAACAATTCGATGTCCCGCGCCATTCGCGCAAGATGCATTTCCAGCCCGAAGAAACTCGGACGCGCCGATTCGATCCGCAGAGACTTCCCCAGGTACTGCGCAAGATCCAAGCCCACGGAATGCATGTTGCGCACGATCTGCTCGGGCGACTCCTCGAAGGCGAACCAGAGTGTGCGCTCACCGAGCGCGCAGCGCGCTTCCACGAACTCGGCGGCGAAAGTGGTCTTGCCGGTGCCGGCGAGCCCCGAAACCAGCACGCTCGAACCCACGAAATAGCCGCCCGCGCCCAGCATGCCGTCCAGGTCGTCGATGCCCGTGGAAGTGGTTTCGTTCGACGTGACGTGCGACAGGCCCGCCGATGTAATGGGCAGCACGCTGATGCCGGTGGTATCGATGAGGAAGGGGTATTCGTTTGTTCCATGCGCCGAACCGCGATATTTGACGATTCTCAGGCGTCGCGTGCTGACCTGGTTCTCAACGCGGTTATCGAGCAGGATCACGCAGTCGGAAACATATTCCTCGATGCCATGGCGCGTGAGCTGCCCCGGGCCGCCCGCGCCGCGTTCGGCCGTCACGATTGCGGTGACATCGCGCTCCTTCAGCCAGTCGAACAACCGCCGCAACTCCGCGCGCAGCAGTACGGGATTCGGGAAACTCGCGAACAGCGCTTCGAGCGTGTCGAGCACCACGCGCTTGGCGTTCACGCTCCGGATGGCGTAATCGAGGCGCACGAACAGGCCTTCGAGGTCGTAATCGCCGGTTTCCTCGATGACCGTCGGGTCGATCTTCACGTGATCGATGGCAAGTTTTTTTTGCTCGATCAGGGCGTTCACGTCGTATCCGAGCGACGCGACGTTGGCCGCCAGGTCCTCCGCCGATTCCTCGAAACTGACCAGCACGCCGTGTTCGCCGTACTTGAGAACGCCTTCGGCGAGGAAGGTCATTGCAAAAAGCGTCTTGCCGCAACCGGCTGCGCCGCACATCAGGGTGGGACGGCCGTGAGGCAAGCCGCCAAGGGTCACGTCGTCGAAACCCGAAATGCCCGTGGGCGACTTGGAAAGGACTGCTCCGGTCATTGGTCTTCTTTGTATGAGATTGAGTGCGGAAACATCAGTGATTTTTACCTTGGTGGTACTCGCAAAACGGTCAGATTGGCCCGACATGTTGTATCGTGCAGTACATGGTAATGTCGATTTTTCCGGAAACCCGAAGCCAAATTTTGAACCCCATGCAGCTCTTTATTACCTTGACGCGCGTCCATGAGTGATCGCGACGAAGATATCGCCCGCGACGTAGCTGCGGTGGCGCGCATCGGCGCAGTGCCATCCATGCTGAGCGTAATCTGTAAAAACACCGGTCTCGGATTCGCGGCGGTCGCGCGCGTTACCGAAGGAACCTGGACCGCATGCGCCGTTCACGACACGATTCAATTCGGTCTCGTGGCGGGCGGCCAGCTCGACGTTCACACCACGCTTTGCAGCGAGTCAAGGGCGCTGCGCGCCCCGATCACGGTCGACCACGCGAGCACCGATCCGCTTTACCAGAACCACCATACGCCGCGTATCTATAACATCGAAAGTTATATCTCGGTGCCGATCATCCTGCCGAATGGTGAATATTTTGGCAACCTTTGTGCGATCGATCCGCGTCCGGCGGTGGTGTCGGACACCCGTACGCTCACCATGTTCACGCTCTTCGCCGAGCTGATTGCATTGCAGCTCGAGAGCGAAAAAGAGCGTTCGGCGACCGAAGCCGCGCTTCTCGACGAACGCGCGACCGCAGAGTTACGCGAGCAGTTCATCGCAGTGCTTGGTCACGATCTGCGCAACCCGCTGGCGGCTGTTGGCGCGACCGCAGAGTTGCTGGCGCGCCGTGACGACCCGGCTATTGTGTCGCTGGGGACGCGCCTGCGGGCAACGACCAAACGCATGTCGCGGCTGATCGACGACGTCCTCGACTTCGCGCGAGGTCGGCTTGGCGGCGGACTGGGCGTGGCGTTGTCTCCTGCCAGTGACATGTCCGATGCGCTTGCCGATGTCGTCGCGGAATTGCGCACGGCGAACCCCGGGCGCATTGTGCTGGAACATATCGACGTGGATGGCAGTATCGATTGCGACCGGGGCCGCGTGCAGCAGTTGTTGTCGAACCTGCTTGCCAACGCGCTGACTCATGGCGCGCCGGAACAGCCGGTGCACGTCGATGCTGCAATTCATACCGACGATCTGGTCATCAGCGTTGCAAACGGGGGCCATCCCATTGCGCTCGACGAACTCGCAAAGGTTTTCGAGCCGTACTGGCGGTCCTCGACCAGTCAGCCGAGCGGCGGCCTGGGCTTAGGGCTATATATCTGTTCGCAGATCGTCAAGGCACACGGCGGGACGCTTTCGGTGAGTTCGTCAACAGATGCGGGGACGCGTTTTGTCGCGCGGATTCCTGTGAAGTGCGCGGGATAAAAGATCGCAGCGCGGGCGGTCGAGCTCCGTCAGAAACATCGTGTGAAACTTCCGGACGCGATCGTTTGGGCATCGGCACAAGCGCATTCGCTGCTGCTAGTCTCACGCAACACGAAAGATTTTTCGCCAGATCAACCTGGTGTGCGCGTGCCCTACGCTCTGTGATGTGAACGTTAATGTGGCTGATGCCGGCCACGTTATTACCAACGACCTGCGCTGCTCACCCTCATCCGGACTCTTCCCCGCACTTCTCCCTCGCATCCATACAAACCCGGATTGTTCCTGTTTAATCGGCGCTGCTATCGTTCGCAAGCGCTTGTGGAAGCGCTTCCACTCCACCGATCTACAGGAGTTTCCGTGGCATCTGACGCATCCGTTATTTCCAGCGATCCGTTTTCCCCACCCGCCGATTCCGCCCTCTGGCGGCGAGATTTCCTCCTCGGCGCCGCGACTGCCTCGTACCAGATCGAAGGCGCCGTTGATGAGGACGGCCGGCTTCCATCGATCTGGGACACGTTTTCCGCCACGCCCGGCAAGGTGCTCGCCGGCGACACCGGCGCAGTGGCATGCGATCACTATCACCGTTGGGAAGCGGACCTCGATCTGCTGTCGGCGCTCAATGTCGACGGCTACAGGCTCTCGATTGCATGGCCGCGCGTGATGGACGAAGCAGGGCAGCCGAACGGGAAGGGCATCGATTTCTACAAGAAGCTGGTCGGGCGCCTGAAAGAGAAGGGGCTTAAGGTCTTCGTCACGCTGTATCACTGGGACCTGCCGCAGTATCTCGAAGATCGCGGCGGCTGGTTGAATCGCGACATTGTTTATCGGTTTGCGGAATACGCGGACTTGATGAGCCGCGAACTCAAGGGCCAGGTCGACGCATGGGCCACGCTCAACGAACCGTGGTGCTCCGCGTTCCTCGGCTACGGCAACGGCCATCATGCGCCGGGCCTGGCCAACGGCCGATACGCATGCCAGGCGATGCATCACTTGCTGCTCGCGCACGGCAAGGCCGTCGAGGTGCTGCGCGCAAACGATCCCGGCTCGCTGAAAGGGATCGTTGCGAACATGGGGAAAAGCTCGGCCGAAACTGACAGCGCTGCCGACAAACACGCCGCACACCTGTTCGAAGTCCAGCACAACGCGTGGGTGCTCGATCCGCTCTTGAAGAAGTCCTATCCGAAAGATCTTTTCGAGCTGTGGCCCGGTACTGAACCGCTGGTCCTCGATGGCGACATGGAGACCATCGGCGCACCGCTGGATTTCCTTGGCATCAACTACTACTTCCGCAGCAACGTAAAAAGCGATGGCGCGCATGGCTTCACCGAAGTGCCGTTGCAAGGTGTCGAGCGCACGCAAATGGGCTGGGAAGTCTATCCCGATGGACTGCGCGACCTGCTGATCGGATTCCACAAGACCTATCCGTCGTTGCCGCCAATCTACATCACGGAGAACGGCATGGCGTCGGATGACCAGGTGATCGATGGCCAGGTGAACGACGAGCAACGCATCTCGTTCCTGAAACGCCACCTCGCCGCCGTCGACAGCGCGATCAAGGCGGGGGTGGACGTGCGCGGTTATTTCATCTGGTCGCTGATGGATAACTTCGAGTGGGCCTTTGGTTACGAGCGTCGGTTCGGCGTGGTTCATGTGGACTACAAGACGCAGAAGCGCACGTTCAAACGCAGCGCCGAACTCGTCGCGAAGTTCCTCGAGGAGCGTAACGCCCGTGCTTAAGTAATCCTAAGCACAGCATCAGTGCAGATTCCGTTGGACCACATGGGCGAGACAGCCCGGAGGAGACTCAATGAACCGCATGAAGAAGTTGGTTGTCAGCGTCATTGCGGCCGTCGCGGCCACGAGCGCGGCGCACGCCGATCCGTTGAAAGCCACCGTGATCCACTGGTGGACGTCAGGTGGCGAATCAGCCGCCATCAAGCAATTCGCCGATGCCTACAACAAGGCCGGCGGCCTGTGGGTTGACAACGCGGTGGCCGGCGCCTGGTCGA
>NZ_JBSIPA010000384.1:0-6403 GCF_053574605.1 Caballeronia sp. M23-90
CAGTTGCCCTTGTCCGGGTCGCTGAACAGCGTCAATCCGTGCGCTTCCTGTGGCGTGAGTTTGTCCTTGCCGTCGAGCACGCGGTCGAACTTGCTGGAGTACGGCGCGAACGTCGGATCGTTGAACTTGGAATCTGGACGAGGAGGCTCACGTTCTTCTTGCCGCTGCCATCGTCGGCGTACGCGAGATATTCCTTGCCGGCGATCTTGCCTTCGCCGAGGGTATCGTTGCCGTTCAGATCGACATTCGGCCCCCAGAAACGGCCGTAGCCGCCGTTCGCGGACATGTCCACGAGCGCACGATAGTTCGAGTAAATCGCAAGCCGCCTGAGTTCGGCAGCAGTAGGCGAGGACGCGTTCGCAACCGAAGGCGCACTCGCCGATGCCAGCCCGCTCTTGCCCAGCCCGGCGGTCAGGAGGTCGTCCGTGTTGCCGTCGTAAATTTGCGTGCGCACGCTGCCCGAGATGAAGCTTGGCAGCGAATTGGTCTGCGAACCATTGTTGTCGTCGTTGCCGTGGCACGCCGTCAGGCCTGCGCCGACCAACGCGGCGAGCGTCATGGCTGCGGGGAATCGCTTCATGGTGTCTCCCTGAATTTTTATCGGTTTGAACGCGCCATACGCCGACCACGGACGCAACCAATATCAAGCGGGAGAGCAATCCGCAAGGTCCGCGCAAGGTCGGCGCAATGTCGTCACTGAACCATAAACCGACGCGGCGCCACTACCCGGCAATACCCGGACCACCAATACAAAACGGGTTCCGGCGCGCTAGGCGCCGGAACCCGTTCTTGAACCATTCGATTTCCGTCAAGCCGCGTCGTTACAAAGGACAGCGCCGCGGCTTTCCGAAAGCCCGTGGTTCAGGCCTGCATCACGAACCGTTTTGCGGTGCGAGCGAGAGTTTGTTCGATACCGATGTCACGCCGGCCACGCCCTTCGCGATTTCTTCAGCTTTCGGGATCTGCGCGCCGTCCGGCACCGAACCCGTCAGAACGACGGCACCGCCGCGTGCGCGTACGAAGATATTCGACACGTCGATGCCCTGTGCCTTGCCCAACGCACGGCGCACATCGAGACCGAGCTTACGGTCGGTCTTTTTGGTGGTCTTGGCCGTAGCCTTGGCGGTTGCCGCGTCCGTGGTGGCTGCGGCATCGCTTGATTGAGCATAGGCGCTCGATGCGACCGCGACGCACAGCACGACGCCCAGTGCCTTCAACATATCGACTGCTTTCATGGTTTCTCCTTTTGTTTCGCTTTTGGACTTCGCAAGTTGTACTTCTTTGTGCTTCTTTTGGACCGCATCAACCCAGCGGTTTACTACGACATCTTGCGGTTTGCCAGATGAACGACGACCTCGACGAGTCGACGCGAACGGACAAACCGGCGATGCTGGCGACACGGTGTTGCGAGAGACTGGCGAAAAAAAACGAATGTCCGGTGATTCTTGTACGGGTGTCATTGAGGATGTCACTCCGTTCTTTCGGGACACGCACTGCCGCACATCGTGCGACGCTTCCGGTTCTGCACGGAGCACTTGCTCCGAAATGCCGGTTGGCGGCGCGGATGCTGGTTCTGCGGCGGCGAACGTCAATTTAATCCAGCCTTGCCAGAAGCGCAAAGCATTTAACACGATGACGCGCATCCGTGCGTTTATCGCGAGACCGGACATGGAAACTGACGCTCGATGACCACGGCTTAGGGCGTGCCCCTGATTTCGGCGGGTTGGCGTTCATGTACCATCGGCGACGTTTCGGACGGTTGAATCATCCGCCAAGCGCGGCGGTTGGCCTGTTTAGTGAACGAGGGTTTTCCCTTTTATAGTCTGCTTTTCTTCGCTTCAAAGATCCGCGGCTGCAATGTTTCATGGTGCCAACGCGAGTCCAGTCTCAAGTCCTGCCCCAAGTCCTGCATCAAGTCCTGCATCAAGTCCTGCCTTAGCAAACTCGACAATGATCCAACCTCCCGATCAGAAACCTTCTCCCTCGGACAATCCGCAAAAGCCGCGCGCACGGCGCATTGCGCCTTCCATGGCGCGTTTTGTCGCAATCTCTTGGCGCGATCTTGCGATCTCGTTCGGCCCGATCCTCTTGATCAGCGCGGCTGCCATCTATCTCGCCGTGCGCCTGATCCAGCCCGCGCCGCCCAATACGCTGACCATGTCCGCGGGCACGAAGGGCAGTTCGTTCTGGAACAACGCTCAGCAATACAAGAAGATTCTCGCGCGCAACGGCATCACGCTGAACGTGCTGGAGTCGCAAGGTTCGCTCGATAACCTGCAGAAGCTCGAAGACCCGAACGCCAAGGTCGATGTCGGTTTCGTGCAGGGCGGAATGTCGGCGGCGGCCGCCATTGTCCCGGGAAGTGCACCGGCCACATCCGATAAACACGACGACCTGGTTTCCCTCGGCAGCGTGGCTTACGTGCCGTTGGCGGTGTTTTATCGCGGGCCAATGTTGACGCGGCTGTCCGAGCTGAAAGGCAAGCGCCTTGCAATCAGCACCGAAGGCAGCGGCACACGCGCGCTGGCGCTAGCGATCCTGAAGGCGAACGGCATCGAGCCTGGCGGCAATACCGAACTGTTGCCGCTCGCGGGCGACGCCGCCGCCGAAGCGCTGTCGAACGGCAGTATCGACGCCGCGTTTCTCACCGGCGACTCCGCCCAGCCGCCGACCATGGGCAAGCTCTACAGGACGCCCGGCATCCGCTTCTTCGATTTCACCCAGGCCGATGCCTACGCCCGCCGCTTTCCATACCTGACCGTCCTGAACCTGCCGATGGGCGCCTTCGATCTCGCCAAGAACCTGCCCGAGCATCGCATCCGCCTGATCGCACCCACGGCCGAACTCATCGCGCGGGAGGGTTTGCATCCGGCGCTCTCCGACCTGTTGATCGAAGCCGCGAAGGAGGTCCACGGCCGCGCGAACCTGATGCAGTCGGCCAACGAATTCCCCGCGCCGCTCGCGCACGAATTTCGCATCAGCGACGACGCCGAGCGTTATTACAAATCGGGCAAGGGCTTCTTGTACCGAACCCTGCCGTTCTGGATCGCGAGCCTGGCGGACCGGGTGATCGTGCTGCTGGTGCCGATCATCGTGGTGCTGATTCCGGGCTTCCGGCTGGTGCCGGGGCTTTACCGGTGGCGCGTGAGATCGCGCATCTACAAGATCTATGGCGCGTTAATTGCAATCGAACGTGAGGCGATGACCGACCCGGACACCGTCCAGCGCGAAGCGCTGATCGATCGGCTGGACGATATCGAGGCGAAGGTGAACCAGATGAAAATGCCGCTCGCTTATGCCGACCAGTTCTATGTGCTGCGGGAACATATCGGCTTCGTGCGGCAGCGTTTGACCCTCGCCCAGAGCGTCGCGCTCGACGCGCAGGCAGACAGCGTTCAGCACACCACGTAATATCGAAAGCTGAAACGACGGTAACCTGATTTACGGGCGCCGCGTAATGAGCGTCATGAAGTGCATCACGAGGGGCATCGAAATGCCAGGGAGATTCAAATGAGCGCTTCGCCTTCCACCGATCCGCGCCAGCCGTACTTTTTTTTCGACTTCAATTCTCCCTTTTCATATTTGCTGCTGGAACAGCATGAAAAGTGGCCGAACATGCCGTTCGAGGTGTTGCCGATCGATTACCTGTTGCTGCTCAAGCACTGGGGCCAGCCCATGCCGGGGTCGATTCCGCCCAAGCGTGTATTCATGTACCGCTACGCGCTGTTCCGTGCCGAGCAACTGGGCATTCCTTTCAAGATGCCGCCGTCGCATCCGTTCGACTCGTCCAAGGCGCTGCGGCTCGCGGTGGCTTCTGGCGGGGAAGTCGGCTGCATCCGCGAGATTTTCCGGTTCATCTGGAAACAGGGTCGCGATCCATCGACGGAAGAAGGGTTCGACGATCTCTGCCGCCATGTCGGTTTGCCCGACGGTGCCAAGATGATCGAGCTAGAGGACGTCAAGGCGACGCTGCAGGCGAATGTCGAGCGCGCGATCGAACTCGGGGTATTTGGCGTGCCGACCTTCGTGGTGAACCAGCAATTGTTCTGGGGCGAAGACACCTTGCCCATGGTCCTTTACGTGGCCCGGTCGCCGAACTGGCTCGAAGCGGCCGAAGTCCAGCGGATCAGCAACCTGCCGAGGATGGCGCCGCAGATGTAACAGCGCGGCGGAGCTGAAGCGCGACGGCGGCCGTTCCTATGCCGCGCATAGCGGCCACGCTATGGCGTGCGGGATCGGGCGGGCTTAACGTAACGGCTCCGGCGTGCATCGCCATGGTTTTCTGTGTAGCGCCCGCCCGAAAAACGCCTTGCCCATGAACGATCCCGCCGACTCCGAAGATTCAAGCTCGACCGATTCCCTCGATATCTGGCTGATCCGCGTCCTGCAAACGCTTCTGACCGAGCGCAGCGTCACGCAAGCGGCGATGCGCCTGAGCCAGACGCAGCCGGCCATCAGCACCGCTTTGCGGCGTCTGCGCGACCTGCTCGGCGATCCGATCCTCGTGCGCGGCAAGCAAGGCATGGTGCCGACCGAATATGGTGCGTCGCTGCTGCCGGCCACGCAGCGCGCGCTGCGAGAAGTCGAATTCGTCGCCACGCCGCACGGCATCTTCGATCCCGCCACGTCCCGCCGAACCTTCCGCGTGGCTGCGCCGGATTACCTGAACGACTTTTTCATGCCGACGATGATCCGCGCCTTCCGCGCCGCGGCGCCCAATGCGCGGCTGGAAATCGAATCGCTGAGTCCGACGCTGGATCACGAAGCCGCGCTCGATGACGGCGATCTCGATCTGGTCGTCGGCAACTGGGGAAATCCGGAACCGCGGTTCGAGCGCCGCGAATTGTTCACGGATCACTTCGTCTGCCTCATGCGCCGCGGCCATCCGCTAGCGCGGGAACCGCTCACAGCCTCGCGATATGCGCTGGCCGCGCACCTCGCGCCGACGGCCTATAGCGGGGCGAAACGCCATCCTATCGATATAGGTCTTGAGAGCGCCGGCATCAAGCGGCGCATTGTCGCCACCCTTCCCTACTTTGGCCTCGTGCCGCAGACGCTGCTGCAATCGGACCTGATCTTCACCGCCACGCGCCGCTTTGCGCTGCATTACGCTGCGCTTTTGCCGCTGGTGGTGATGGAATCGCCGATCGAGTTTCCACCCATCGAAAGCTATCTGATGTGTCTGCCCGAAGTCAGCCGTCCGACCGATCTGGCATGGCTCCAAGCGCTGATGAGCGACGTCTCCCGGGATCTCACCGGACAGCCTCCACGCAAATAGAACCGGTAAGAATGCCGGTTTTGGACGACGATTCCATTTTTCCGAAAATTTTCAGTCAAATCCGAAATTACTGCAATCCATTGTGAGACGGGGCTTCCGGGGTCTTAAGCGGTCGTAGAAATACTATTTACGTCGCACGGCGTGCCCGAACCTATGGGAAAATCACGCTTCTTCAGTAAGATCAACCCCGCACTTACCCCAATGTCCACCGAAGCCCCGCTGTCCCGCCGCGCCGATTTCGCCATTACCGGGCGGATTGTCGCCGTCGTCGCTTTTACGTTCATTTGCTACCTGACCATCGGCATTCCGCTCGCAGTGCTGCCGGGTTTCGTGCATCTGAATCTCGAATATGGTTCGGTGATGGCAGGCGTGGCGATCAGCGTGCAGTACTTCGCGACGCTGGCATCGCGGCCACTCGCCGGGCGCGCCGCCGACAGCATCGGTCCGAAGCAAACCGTGTTGCGCGGACTGACCGCCTGTGGAATCAGCGGCGTGCTGTTGCTGTGCACGGCGCTCGCCGAGCAATGGCATTCGGTGAGCCTCGCTCTGCTGATCGTAAGCCGGCTGGTGCTTGGATTTGGCGAGAGTCTCGTCGGCACGGGCGCGATCACGTGGGGTATCGGACGGGTCGGGCCCAATCAGAGCGGACGCGTGATCTCGTGGAACGGCATCGCCACTTATGGCGCGCTCGCGCTTGGTGCGCCGCTGGGCGTGGCGATGGAGCACACGCTCGGGTTTGCATCGCTCGGAACGTTCGTGATCGCGCTCGGCGGCCTCGGCTACTGGCTCGCCACGCGCATGGGTTCCGTGCCGGTGGTTCACGGCGAGCGCATGTCTTACCGGAGCGTGTTCTTCCGCGTGTTGCCGCACGGCATGGGGCTCGCGCTGGGATCGGCGGGATTCGGGTCCATCGCCACGTTCATCACCCTTTTCTACGCTGCGCATAACTGGCCGAACGCCGCGCTTTCGTTGACTGTGTTCGGCACGATGTTCGTCGGCGCGCGGTTGCTGTTCGCGAACACCATCAAGGTCTTCGGTGGCTTTCGCGTTGCGATCGTGTCGTTCGCGTTCGAGTGCGTGGGCCTGCTCATGCTCTGGCTTGCCGCCGATCCGCCCTTTGCGCTA
>NZ_JBSIPA010000385.1:0-6261 GCF_053574605.1 Caballeronia sp. M23-90
TCGCAGATCACCGAAGCGCTCGAGCGCAGCGGCGCGCAGTCGGGCACCTTGCGCGTGAAATGCCCGACGTGCGCCATGCGCTGGATCTTGCCGCGCGTGATCCGTCTGCAGAACGAGAGGCCGGAACTGGTGATCGAGGTGACGGCGGCGGTGTCCCATGGGGTGGAATTCAACGCCGAGCAATTCGATGCCGCCATCGTTTTCGGTCAGCCGGCGCTGAAGGGCGTGAGTTCGCATCATCTCTTCGACGAAGTCCTTACGCCCGTCTGCGCGCCTGGTTTGCTCAAGCGCGTGACGCGCGACATCACGCCGGACGACCTCGCCGAACAAACCCTGCTGCATCCCACACGCGACCGGCGCGACTGGCTGAGGTGGCTTGCAGCTTATGGGTATCGTGGATTGCCGTCGGCGAAAGCGCAGCACTTCGACACGCTCGACCTTGCGATTTCATCAGCGATGCAGGGCTTGGGCGTGACGATCGGGGATTTGTCGTTGATCGAAGAGGATTTGCTCGCGCAACGGATCGTCACACCGTTTTCGCTTTGCGTGCCGAGCGGAGCTTCGTATTACCTGATTTATCCGGAACGCCCGGCGGCATCGAAGGTATTGAGCGAGTTTGCCGAGTGGATGGAAGGCGAGGCCGCGCTGACGCGGGCGGGGCTTTCGAGGTATCTGGAACGGGCGTAAACAATTTTCCGCTATGGCAAAACGCGTCCCCGAGCCCTGGTACAAACCACCTGCCGCCGATGAATCCTGCGCGCTATGCGGCCGGCCGGTTCCGGCAAGCCAGCGCGACGAACATCACCTCGTGCCCAAGTCGAAGGGCGGCAAGGACGTCGCGGTGCTGCATCGGGTCTGCCACAGGCAATTGCACGCGCTTTTTAGCGAAGGTCAGCTCGCGAAGGAATATTCGACCGTCCAGGCGTTGCTCGCCAATGACGATGTCCGCAAGTTCGTCGACTGGGTGAGGACCAAGCCGCCCGGCTTCTACGAACGAACCCGGCGAAGCTCCACGAAGCGATAGGCGTCGAGTCGCGAGTGTGTCCATGCCGCTATAGTGGGCGACCACACTCAACTTCATGGATCACGCGATGCGTCTGTTTTTTGCCGGGCTTTTTTTGGTGCTGGGCCTCGCCGGTTGCGCGAGTCTGTTCGATCGCGATGCGCCACGCGTGAGTGTTGCGGGCATCGAACCGATTGCAGGGCAGGGGCTCGAGCTGCGGTTTGTCGTGAAGCTGCGCGTGCAGAACCCCAACGAAACGCCGATCAACTACGACGGCATAGCGCTGGACCTCGAACTCGACGGCAAACCATTCGCGAGCGGCGTGAGCGACGCACGCGGAACATTGCCGCGTTTCGGCGAGACCGTGTTGAATATCCCGTTGACGGTTTCCGCATTCGCCGCCGCGAGGCAGGCATTCGGCCTCTCCGGCGTGATGCAGCGAGGCAGCGTGCCCTACACCGTGCGCGGGAAGCTCGCGGGCAACATGTTCGGCAGCGTGCGCTTTACCAGTTCCGGGACGATCAAATTACCCGCCTCATTGCAAGGCGGGTACTGAAGAGGGCGGCAATCGCCTGATTGCCGCCCTCTTCATGACGCTTACGTGCCGCTCTTCGTGACAATCGGCACCCAGGCGCCGCTCTTGACCTGGTACATCGTAGAGGAAGCGTTCTTCAAGGCGCCTTTGTCATCGAAAGCGATGGTTCCGGTGATCCCCGGAAACGAGATCGCTTTCAACACCGGCCGATACACCTTCGGATCGATCGATCCCGCTTTTTCCATTGAGTTGATCGCCGCCCACGCCGCGTCATAGCCGAACGGCGCGTACGACAGGATCGCAACGCCAAACCGCTTCTGGAACTTGTCGGCGAACGCCTTGCCTTGCGGCATCTTTTCAAGCGGGCTGCCGTATTCCCAGGCCATCACACCTTCGGCTGTGTCGCCGGCGAGCTTCAGGAAGTCAGCATCCATCACGCCGCCGCCGCCCACGAGCTGCGCGTTGACGCTCAACTGCTTCATCCGCTTGGCCACGGCCGCAGCTTGCCGGTCGAGGCCGCCGAAGAAGATCAGGTCCGCGCCCGCGCCCTTGAGCGCCGTCAGTTGCGCCGAGAAATCGACGGTTTGATTGTCGCTGAACTGACGCGCGATGATCGAGCCGCCGGCTGCTTTTACGGCCTTCTCGAACTCGTCAGCTTCGCCCTGGCCGAAGGCCGTGCGGTCATCGATGATCGCGATCTTCTTCGCCTTCGTGACCTTCACCGCGTAGGTCCCGGCGTTGCCGGCGTTCTGGGCATCGCTGGAAATGACGGTGAAGACGTTGTCGAAACCGCGTTCCGTGATGGTCGGATTGGTTGCGGCTGGATCGATCACGGGAATGCCCGCGTTTTGATAGACCTGCGACGCGGGAATCGTCGTGCCCGAATTGAAGTGTCCGACGACCACGGCGACGCCGCCATCCACGAGCTTTTGCGCCGCCTGCACGCCCACGCGCGGGTCGGCCTGGTCGTCTTCAGCCTGGATGATGAAGTTGGCCGTCTTGCCGCCGATCTGGATCTTCTTGGCGTTGGCTTCATCGAGTGCAAGCTGCACGCCGTTCTGCAAGTCCTTGCCATAACCGGCGTTTGCGCCCGTCAGCGGCGCGGCGAAACCGACCTTCACATCGATGTTTTCAGCAGCGGCGGACAGTGGCAACGCACCCACGGCGGCAGCACACGCGATGATCCAGGCAAGCGGTTTGAGACTTGTTCGAAGATGCATATTTTCTTCTCCTTCGGGTTGGACAGGTCGGGCGGCCAGGACGGTTTATTGGTTTGATGACGCGGTTCAGCATCAGGAATGAACCATGGCCGATTTACCTCGGCAAGGCGGATTTCCCCGCGTCGTCATTATGGTGTCGACGAAATAACTGCTTAAACCAAACCGGGCTTTAAACGCGAGGAAATGCGATTCATCGCCACCAGCAATTTAGGAAGCCAAATTAGCGGCGTCTTGGCAGTTCATCGCGTTCGCGATGCGCATTTCGGCATAGCGGATTTAGCTGAAGCCAAACGGGGCCACCGGACGGAAGGCCCGCCCGGATTGATTCATTTACGCGTTTGTTCAATACAACAGATCGCAGTGTCAACCCATGCCTGAAGATTGCGGCACAAATCAGCTCGGACCGGGGGAATGCTTTCAAGAGACTGGGAATTAATCATATATATCGAAAGCATTACGGATTAATTTCATCCAAGTCATTGAAGGACTTGCGAAAACGGCTAGTTGTAATGTGGTCTTCAACTCGGTGTAATTATAATGAGAATCGTTCTCATTTGTGTTGACGATTAGGGATCGTCTCGGTACGATTCGGTCGCCGGTGCCTTATGGAGAACGGTTCCGCAGAGATCTTCGATATGCGTCGATACCACGCAACCGGCGATTACCGCCGGCGAAAAAGGTCTCAAGAATAATCAACGCGACGCTCGCGTTCGCTTCAATCGCCGCGACAGCCGCCGCAACAAAGACAAAGGATTTCGATGCAACCCGTCCACCCGGTCCAACGCGATATGCGCGTTTCGAAAGCGCCCTTGCGCCGTGCCTTGCTGAGTGCGTGGCTTGCGCTGGCTTCATCGGCGGCAATGGCAGCCGGCAACCCGGCGAATCCGGACGCGACACCCACGGACGCGCCTGAGGCCGACCTGAACATCCAGGCGCAACAAGCGGGTCAATGGACGGGTGTGTGGACCCGCTCGACCTTGCTCGGCGACATGGGCGGCATCCGCTCGTTCCTCGGTAAATACGGCGTCTCGCTCCAGGCGACGGAAACATCGGAGTACCTGGCCAACGTGCGCGGCGGCCTGAAAACCGGCGGCACCTACGACGGCCTGACCACGGTCACCCTCGGCCTCGATACGCAAAAGGCTTTCGGCTGGGAAGGCGGCACGTTCAACGCGAGCGCGTTGCAGATCCATGGCCGCAACCTGAGCCAGTACAACCTTGGAACGCTCAACACGGCGAGCGGCATTGAAGCGCAGGACACGACGCGTCTCTGGGAACTCTGGTACCAGCAATCGTTCTTGAACAAGCGCGTGGACGTGAAGGTCGGCCAGCAAAGTATCGACCAGGAGTTCATGGTCAGCTCGTACGCGGCCACCTTCGTGAACACCATGTTCGGCTGGCCGGGCCTGCCGTCCTACGACATGCCCTCGGGCGGTCCGGCTTATCCGCTGTCCGCGCTCGGTGTGCGGGTGCGCGGCCAGATCACGCCGGCGATCACGGCATTGGCGGGCGTCTACGACGGCGATCCGCTCGGCAACAACCCGAGCAATCTCAGTGGCACGAACTTCAACCTGCATAACGGCGCGCTGTACATAGGCGAGTTGCAGTACGCGATCAACCAGCCGTCCGATGGCGAAATGGTCGGCCTGCCGCAAAGCGGTTTGCCGGGCACGTACAAGATCGGCTTCTGGTACAACAACGAACGTTTCGACGACCAGGGTATCGACGATACCGGTCTGTCGCTCGCCAATCCGGCGAGCAGCGGCAACGCGCAATCGCACCGCGGGAACTACAGTTTCTACGCGGTCGCGGACCAGATGATCTGGCGCCCCGACCCGGATGAACCGCGCAGTATCGGCGTGTTTGCGCGCGTGATGGGTGCGCCGGGCGACCGCAACCTCGTGAGCCTTTCGGCGAACGCGGGCATCGTGATGAAGGCGCCGTTCAAGGGGCGCGACAACGACAGCGTCGGCATCGGCCTCGCGTACATCAAGGTCGGCAATCACGTGCACGATCTCGACGTGCAGAGCGCGGCGTTCAGCGGCGGCCCGTACGGCGTGCGCACCAGCGAAACCGCGGTCGAAGCCACGTATCAATATCAGGTCACGCCGTGGTGGATCATGCAGGGCGACCTGCAATACACCTTCAACGCAGGCGCGGGCCAGAACCCGAACGACCCGACTGCGGCCTTGCGCAATACCCTCGTGGTCGGCGTGCGCACCACCATTACCTTCTGATCGACGGGACTCGTGACCATGAACCTCGATGCACGCACCCGGAACACTCGCATGAAAAAACTTATCGGCATCATCGCGCTTGCGGGCGGCCTTGCAGGAACCGCCGCACAAGCAGCGCCCGTCGGCTTTCTCGAAACGCTGCATAGAAACACCACGCTCGTGAACACCGTTCCGTCCAACGGCGACCAGAATCCGTATGCGCTCGTGGTCGCGCCGGTTTCAAGCGGGACGGTCAAGCAGGGCGACGTGCTGGTCGGCAACTTCAACAATGCCGCCAACTTGCAGGGCACCGGCAGCACCATCGTCAACTATCACCCTGACACCAAGGAGCTGAGCGTCTTCGCCACCGTGCCGCGCGACTTGAAGGAATGCCCGGGCGGTATCGGCCTCTCGACCGCGATGACCATGCTCAAGTCGGGCTGGGTGATCGTCGGCAGCACGCCGAGCAATGACGGCACGACCAACACGAAGGGCGCCGGCTGCCTGATCGTGCTGGACAACCAGGGCAAGGTTGCATCGACGATCGTGAGCCCGAACATCAACGATCCGTGGGGCAACATGGCGGTGGTCGACAACGGCGATCACGCGACGCTCTTCGTGAGCAACGCGGGCTTCGGTGTGGGCGCCGCGGACGGCACGCCGCCGGTCTTCAAGCAGGCGACCATCCTGCGCCTGGACCTGGATATTCCCGAGGGCCGTGCGCCCGTCGTGAAGCAGGAAACCGTGATCGCGAGCGGCTTCGGCGCGCAGGCGGACAAGGGCGTGTTCCTGGTCGGGCCGACGGGACTGGCGTTGTCTCAGGATCAGAAGTTGTTGTACGCGTCGGACGCCATCGGCAACCGTGTAACGGAAATCGATGACCCCATGACGCGCGACACCAGCGCGGGTGTCGGCCGCCAGTTGACCGCCGACGGCTTCCTGCATCGGCCGCTCGCGATGGTGACCGCGCCCAACGGGCACCTGCTGGTCACGAACGCGTTGAACGGCCAGGTGGTGGAGATCGATCCCGCGACGGGCAAGCAACTGTATGCACGCTGGATCGATACCGACAAGGCGCAATCGCCCCCGGGCAACGGCGACTTGTTCGGCATTGCGCTGACGCCGGAAGGCGACGGTTTCTATTACGTCCAGGACGATGTGAACACGCTGGTCCTGGCGAAGTAACACGCAACACGTAACAAGGCAGGGCGACATCATGGCAAACGATCAGGATCCACCACGCAGGCGCTTTCTCAAAGCGGGCGTTGCCGCGGGCGCGGTGGTGGT
>NZ_JBSIPA010000386.1:0-6299 GCF_053574605.1 Caballeronia sp. M23-90
TATACACAACCGTCTGGAAACGCGCAAGCAACGCCGGCTGGAAGTGATCGATCAGCCGCGCTGATAAACATGCCGTTCCAGCGCGGCGACCGGCATATCGTGTTGTCCCAGGCCTTTGGCAACGTCCTGCAAAAGCAGTACGGCGTGAAGCCGGACACGATACGCATCGTGCCGGGCTGCGTGGACGTGAATCACTTCAGCACCGGTGTCGACCAGCATGCCGCGCGCACCGCGCTCGGCTTGCCGCAGGACCGTCCCATCCTTTTTTGCGTGCGCCGGCTGGTTTCGCGCATGGGCCTCGAAGATCTTATTGATGCCATGTTCATCGTGCGCCAGGCCGTACCGGACGTACTCCTGACGATTGCCGGGAAGGGACCGCTCATGGCTGCGTTGCAGGCGCGAATCGAACATCGCGGGCTTTCGCAGCATGTGCGTCTCGCGGGTTTTGTCGCCGACGAAGCGCTGCCGCTCTGGTATCGCGCCGCGAATGTATCGGTGGTGCCCACGGTTGCGCTCGAAGGGTTTGGACTGACGACCATCGAATCGCTTGCAAGCGGCACGCCGGTGATCGTGACGCCGGTCGGCGGTTTGCCCGAGGCTGTCGCGCCTTTGAGTCCGGAGCTCGTGCTCGAAGCAGGGGGATTCCAGGCCTTGGGCGCGGGATTGAGCAGCGCGTTGCTCGGCCGCCGGACGCTGCCAACGGAAGAACAGTGCCGTGCTTACGCGCGTGCTCACTTCGACCTGCCCGTGATTGCGGCGCAGACTGCGGCGGTGTATCGCGAAGCAATCGACTCATATTGATGTTGCGTTGTTTCAGTGCGCGCATAGAGCCAGCAAGAAGAAAGAAGGGCCTCGGCGCCCCAGGCGCCGTCCAACCTCGAAGCGAACCTAGTCATGAAAATCGTTCACCTGGCCACACATGCGCAGTGCAACGGCAACGGCACTGTCAATGCAATGATCGATCTCGCGTGCACACAGGCGCGTAACGGACACGACGTTGCCGTTGCGTCCTCGGGCGGCGGCTACGAGTCGTTGCTGCGCCGTCATGGCGTCACGCACGTGCTGTTGCAGCAGTCGCGCCAGCCATGGCGCGTGCCGGCGATGATCGCGGGTTTCGGCCGGCTGATCGAGCGCTTCAATCCTGATGTCGTGCATGCGCACATGATGACCGGCGCGCTGATATCGCGGTTTGGCAGCATGCGCCGCCGCTTTGCGCTCGTCACGACCATTCATCACGATATCCAGAAGAGTGCGTCCCTGATGCGCTTTGGCGATCGTGTGATCGTGGTGAGTCACGCGGTGGCCGACGTCATGCTGGAGCGTGGGGTGTTGGGCGACATCCTGAGCGTGATCCCGAGCGGGACGGTGGGAACGCCGCGTCATTGCGGGCGTCCGGCGCCGCGGCCGCTCAACCTGCATCGTCCGGCTGTGGTGAGCGTTTCGTCCATGTTCGAGCGCAACGGCATCGCCGATATCCTGCACGCGTTTGCGCTCGTGCGTCATACGCACGATGCACAGCTTTACTTGGTGGGCGACGGACCGGACCGCAGCGCGATGGAAATGCTCGCCGAAGAACTTGGGATTGCGAAGTATGTGACGTTCGCGGGGTTCGTGGCAGATCCGCGCTCGTATCTTGCGTCCGCTGACGTGTTTGTGTTCGCGCCGCACCAGGCGCCGGGACCGCTGATCCTGAGCGAGGCGCGCGAAGCGGGTTGTGCGATCGTCGCGACGAAAGTGGATGGTGTTCCCGAGATGCTTGACAAGGGCACGGGTGTGCTCGTGGAGCCGGGTCAGCCGCAGCAACTGGCGTCGAAGATTGGTTGGTTGTTGATGGATTCGCCGGTGCGGGCGCAATACAAGGAGCGGGCGTGCCGGGATCTCGAGAAGTTTTCGGTGGAGCGTGTCTGCGCGGATCACGTTGCGGTGTACCAGCGCGCGATCGAGGACCGCAAGCTTCAGGAAGCGCGGCAGGAAAGAGGGGGACAACGGACCGTCAGGGCCGCGGGCGCGGGTGGGGCTGCTGGTAACGGTCGGAGGTGATCCCGAGTTGTTGTTTCCAGGGCTTTCGCGAAGGGTTTCCTGATTTACGGATTCCCACACTGGTGGCGAAGCGTGTGGGTATCTGCGCGTTGCTGCAAAGCCCTCGATGCAAACACCATCGCAACGCACCGCCCGCGCGTACGTCTCTCATTGAGATGGGCGCGCGGAAAAGTGCGCTAGCGTAGGCGTTTCGACAACAAAATAATCAGGATGACAACGGAGTTGATGCAGTATCAAGGCCATCGGTTCATGCTCTACAAGCGATGGGACTACGCGCCGCACGGCAGAACCAAAGAGCAGCAGGAAGCACTCGATGCCGGGCAAGCTTTATTCAAAGCCGCGAGTTTCGAACATTGGGCGAGCCAGCCGGAGCTTGTCGAGCGTATCCAAACTTTCCTTGTGCGTGCGGTACCGTCATATCGTCCGAGTCCCCACGGCGGTAGGCCGCGCGACGTGATCAACGCGCTGTGCTGGGAGGTGCGAAACGGGGCAGCAGTGATCGTCCGCGCGAAGCCCGCCTATGCCGCGCATGACGGTTTCGCCCCGGCGCTCTCAGAGGATGAAAGGTATCGCCGTGAAACGGCGGATATGGCCGAACGCGGCGCGATCTTCGAAGCGCGAACAAAAGCGTATCGGGAGGAATTAGCGGAGTATCACCAACTAGTAGAGGACGCCGAACGCGCAGCGCGCCCGCCGCAAGTCTTTCGGCACATTGAAACCATCGCAGAGGCGGCGCGCAATCGGGCAGCGTGGGCGGCGCTTGATGCACTTGCCGCGCTTGCATCGACTGCAGCGTCTGCCGTTGTGTCTGCGTTACCGTCGATGGATGATGAGGTTTTTGACTTGGGCAACGTGTCGGAAGTCGGCACGTGCAGCACGCCGTTAGGCGATGCCGCACCATTTGAATACGTCAAGAACGCAGCATCGGAAGCAAACGACACGCTCGCGGCGGTCTTTATGACGCCGGCAGAGGAAGCTGAATGCATGACACAATACGAAGCCGATATGACGGAATGTAGCGCGTGGTATGCCGCTAAACCAACCTCATGGGGCATGTGCAAACAACGCGCGGCGGATCGTTTAGGCCGCTGTTTAGCCGGGAAAGGGGAGATCTTTTGACCACGCGGAAACCAAGGGGCGTATTAATCACGTTCGACGAAGACAATCAGAGCTTCAACATATGCACAGTTCCGCGCACGTCAGCGGATGCTCTCATGACTCAAGCGCTCGTCAATCCGTGGCCGCTTGCGGATTCGAATTTCAAGCTCGATGACGAAGTAGCCCGGAGTATCGGCGGTCTGATATTTCGTCTTCTGGCGGCTGCGCAACCGGCGCTTACCCCGCTCATTACCGTCAACAGGCACCCGGACGCGCGAGACGCACCGCCAAGCGATTGACGCATTTACCACGCACGGTGGTTTAAAGCGCCAAAGAGAGCAGTCAGAAAAAACCGCGGGCAAGCCCAAACAGCAACACCCCGGCATCAACCCCGACCAAGAAAAACCCTCCCCAAGCATGAGCAAAAATCACCCCGCAAATTCCCCTTGGGTATTCCTCAACCGGCGCTGCGCAAAATCCTTCTTGGCGATGGCCGCGCCGCTGCGCGCCGCCCGCCACCGTTGCAAAGCCGTCCCCTCGCGATGAACCACCCGGGCGCGCGCAAGATTGAGCCACCCCAGACACGCGCCATGCCCGACCGCCGTCAGCCACATCAACGCAATCCGCCGACGTACGCCGCGATACTCATCGCGTATGACCAGATGCAGGTTATACGACTCGTTCTCGATAGCAACCCAACTCCGGCTGCCGCGCACCGCACGCGCGTCTTCATCGAAACGTTGCGCCGGATAATGATCCACTTCCACTGCCGGATCGTAGACGAGCCGCCACCCCGCACGCCGCACCGCCGATGCAAACGCCATATCGTTGTTGACCTGCGCGCCAGTTCCGCGCAAACGCGTATCGAAGCGAATGGCTTTGCTGCGAACCGCGCTCACGCGATAACTCATGTTCGCGCCCTTCAGGAAATCGACGTCGCGCGCCGCGCCCACACCCAGATGATGATTGCCGATCGCGCGGCCCGGAAACTGCCAGCGCCCGACTTCCGGCTCGGACGCATCGAGCGTTGCGCCATGTTCATGCACCCAGTCGCGCCCGCCCACTCCGCCTACATCAGGCGCGCTCGCGAAATGCGCTTCAATGCGCTGCAGCCACGCGGGACGCGGGGCTGCGTCGTCGTCGGTGATCGCAACAATGTCGCCGGTGACAGCATCGAGCCCCGCGTTCAACGCAGCAACCTGACCGCCCTGCGAAACCTCGACCTTAACGAGCGGCAAACGTGCACGCGACTTCTCGATGGCGAGCCATGCCTGCGTTTCTTCATCGGCGCCACGGCACACCACCAGGACTTCGTCAGGCGCGCGCTTCTGGCGCGCGAGCGCATCAAGGCAGCGAGCGAGATCCGAGGTTCGACGATACGTGGGTACTAGTACGGTTATTTTCATTTTGCAGAGCCAGTCCTTCCGGGGTGTATCGACGAATGTAGCCGCGTGCGAGCGAGACGGTGCGCGCGCTGCGCGCGAGGCCTTTCGGACCATGCGCACGGACGTTGTGCAGTAAGTTGTGCGCCACGGCGAGCGTCAGAAACAGGGCCGCCTTCGCACGATTGCGCTCGAACCAGCGGTAGCGCTTGTGCGTCACGTAGATACGTGAAGCTTCTGTGAACGAGCTGTAGTAGTCGCGATTCACCATCGACGGGAAATGCGAGTTGAACACGTCGGGCAGCAACCGGACGACGCATTTCGCCTGGAGCGTGGCGCGCATCACGATATCGACCTCATCGTAACCATAGATGAGATGCTCGTCGAAGCGGATCACCTTGAAAAGCCATGCAGGAAACACTGCGCTGTTGATGACGACTGTGTCCTGGAAATCCCCGCTCCTGTAAGGTCGTGACTGGAAACCGAAGAACGTGGTTGCGTTGGCGAAAACCTTGGTGCCGTGATTTAGTTCGTATCCCGTAACAATAAGCTTTTCCGGATGCTGTCCGCCGTTCTGAAGCGACTTGGCCATCCGCGCGAGGAAGTCCGGGGACAGGGTGGCGTCGTCGTCGATGAATGCCACGTGCGTACCCGTGACGGCATCGAGCGCGCTATTGCGGTTTGCGCCCAGCCCGCGGCGCGGTCCCTCGAGAAACACGACCTGGGGAAACTCGGAGCTCACCATGGCGCGCGTATGCGGTTCCTTGCTGTCGTCCGACACGATGATCTGATGCGCCGGATACGTCGATGCCTCGACCGAGCGCAACGCCCGGGCAAGGTCTTCCGGCCGGTCGCGCGTACAGATGCAGACCGAGAAACTCGGCGCTGCAGACTGACTGGATTCGTGAAATGAGTTGACCATGTGTTTCCCCGGCTTTTTTGTCGTTGTCCCGTCTTTTGTACGGCACGGCGTGATGCGCTATTTGACTTGCCGCAGAAATATGCGTCTGTGGGACATCGAACATCGGACGGCGCAAGGTAGGCCGATCAACCCATGTTTTGAAACGCGCAGCAAAAAAATCGGGGCCGGGTCGAAAGTGTGTGTGCGGGCGCACTGAACCGAAGTCTTACAAAACGTGTAATACGCAGACAACTTAATAACGACGCCTTTTCCGGGCGCAATGCCGAGATGAAGCCTGTAACTTTCGATGACTGCTTTGGCTGGCTACACGAGGGCGTGCCATCCGCCGCACGAGGGGTCGTGCTGTGTCAGCCGTTTGGCCGCGAGGCAATGTGGATACACAAGGGCTGGCGCGTGCTGGCCGAAGAACTTGCTGCAGCCGGTTCGCCGACACTTCGCTTCGACTACGCCGGCACGGGCGACTCCGCCGGTGAATCCGAGAATCCCGGCGATGGACGGGAACAGCTCGAGCGATGGCTGCAAAGCATCCGCGCGGCAGTCGCTTTCCTCAAGCAAACCACCGGCGTGACCGAAGTCGCGTTGTGCGGGTTACGCCTCGGGGCAACGCTTGCTGCGATGGTCGCGGCTGATGAAGAGATCAGTGAGCTCGTGCTGCTGGCGCCAGTTGCATCGGGCCGTCAATATCTGCGCGAGCTGCGCTTGCTGCAACAGAACTGGCTCGAGACGGGCGGCATCTATGTGGATCCGGCGCCCGCCGACGCTGCTTATGCAGAAGCCGTGGGGCATCGTCTGGTGGCATCGAGCGTGGCGAAGCTGAGCAAGTTCGACCTGTTGCGCGACGCGCGCCTCGTCGAGCA
>NZ_JBSIPA010000387.1:0-6282 GCF_053574605.1 Caballeronia sp. M23-90
ATCTCGGCGGCGGCTGGTCGGACAGCCTGCTGCACGATGCACGCACTGCGACCGCCCCTTGACCGATAGCGGACAACCCCTTGCACTAGCTATCGTTTCAAACCTGCGCCCCCCATCTCAAATTCCGCTTGACATAGGTTTTATGACGAATTTCAATACGAAAGCGGTTTAGTAAAGCGCTTTCGTAGAGGTCGAGGTGGCAAAAACCAAGTTGGGAGCAAGCCTGAGCGATGTCGCGTCGGCCGCCGGTGTTTCGCCGTCGACCGTGTCGCGTTACCTCAACGCGGGCATCAAGTTGCCCGCATCGACCTCCGAACGGATCGATGCAGCAATCAAGACCTTGCGTTATGTGCCCAATCCTCTCGCCCGAAGCCTGGGGCGGGGCCGGTCGGACACGGTGGGGCTCGTCATTCCCGACATTGCCAATCCGTTTTTCGCGTCGCTCGCGTCCGCGGTCGAGCAAGCAGCGGAGGAGCATGGTCAAGGGGTTCTGTTGAGCGCAACGTCGAACAGTGCAGCACGTGAAGTGGAATACGTGTCCCGCATGCTGCGCAACCGCGTGAGCGGCCTTTTGTTCGTAAGCGGACATCACAACTCGAGTGACCTCGCCGAAACCCTGGCTGCTGCGCCGGGACTGATCCTGATCGATGAAGACGTACCGGGCATCGATTGTTCGAAGGTCTTTTGCGATAACGAGAACGGCGGCCGGCTGGCCGGCCAATACCTGGCGTCCGTCGGGCACAAGCGGATTGCGTTCATTGGCGGACCCGAGAAGCTGCGCAGCACGACTGAACGGCTGACCGGCTTGCGCGAAGCCGCGGAAGAAAACGGCGCAAACGTCGTCATGACGTGCTTCGGCAACTATTCGCCGGAGTTCGGCCGGCAGGCGGCGGCGCAGATCCTGCAGTCGAGCGAAGAGCCAACAGCGGTTTTTGTTTCAAGCGGAGAGATAGCGTTTGGTTTGCTGGAAGCGCTGCAGGCGGCGGATATTGCCATTCCGGAGCGCCTGTCTCTCATCGTTTTCGACGATGCCGGGCCGTTGCATCTGTTTAATCCCGCATTGACCGCAATACGGCAGCCCATCAGGGAGATGGGAAGAAAGGCAGTGGAGCTCGCGTTGGCGGAGCCGGACGAGAACGCTGCGTTCGTCGAGTTCTTGCTGCCTGTTGAACTGATTGTCCGTGCTTCGGTCACGGCACCCAAAGCAACCTGAATATCCAACCTTAAAGGCTAGAAAATGCTGAACCAACTTCGTGGGAAAGTGCTTCGCAAGATAACCTTAGGATTACTACTGACGGCATCCTTGCCTGCGCTCGCGGCTCAGACGTACAGTCTTATTCTCATCAACCAGCAAGCCACCTACTTCAATCAGATGCGCGAGGGCGCACAGAAGCAGGCCGACAAGCTCGGTGCAAAGCTGATCGTCTTCAATGCCAACGACGTTCCAAGCGCACAGAACAATGCGCTGGATGACTATATCCAGCAGAAGGTCGACGGAATCGCGGTCGATGCAATCGACGTGAATGGTCTGCGATCCTCGATCAAGGCAGCGGCGGCGGCCGGAATAACGGTCGTGGGCATCGACGCCGTGCTGCCGCCGGGACCTCAGAAAGCGCAAGTGGGCGTGGACAACGCCGTAGGCGGAAAGCTGATCGCCGACTATCTCGCCAAGTACGTCCAGGCGAATCTCGGCGGAAAGGCCCGGGTCGGCGTGGTCGGCGCCCTGAGTTCCACGATCCAGAATTCCCGCCAAAAAGCATCTATCGATGAACTGGCGAAGTCGCCCGGAATTTCCATCGCCGGGATTGTGGATGGACGCAACAGCCAGGATGTCGCGCTTTCTGCGGCGGAGAATCTCATTACGGCGAACCCGGATATCAATGTCATCTATGCAACCGGCGAGCCCGCCATGCTTGGCGCCATCGCGGCGATCAATGCACAAGGCATGAACAAGAAGATCAAGGTCGTCGGATGGGACCTTGCGTCGGAAGTCATCCGGGGAATCGACAACGGGGTCGTGCTGGGTGTCGTGCAACAGGACCCCGCTGCCATGGGCCGCGCTGCGATTCAGGCGCTTAACGACGTCCATGAAGGGAAAACCGTTCAGACCACGATCTCAGTGCCGCTCGCTGTCGTCACGAAGGCGAACGTCGATCCTTATCGTGCTGCCTTCAAAAAGTGACCGGATATGGAACAGCTTGAAACTCAGGAACGCGCGGACCAGGCGCTTGGCCAGCCCGTACTTTCATTGCGCGACATCAAGATTTCGTTTGGCTCGTTCCAGGCACTGCGCGGCGTCGACCTCGACTTGTACCCCGGCGAATGTCTCGGCCTGATCGGAGACAACGCAGCGGGAAAGTCGACGCTCACGAAGATCATGGCCGGGACCTACATTCCGGACAGCGGAGACATATTGGTGGGAGGGGAGCCCGTCAAGCTGACCAGCCCCGCCGATGCGCGTGCGCGTCACATCGAAATGGTCTATCAGGACCTGAGCTTGTGTGACGCTATCGATGTCGCCGGCAATCTTTTTCTCGGACGCGAGCTTTGCAACAAGGGCTTTCTGAAACGAAGCGCAATGCTCGAAGAGGGAAAACGGCTCTTGTCAAATCTCAAGATCCGCATTCCTGACCTGAACGCGAACGTCGAGCAGCTTTCGGGCGGTCAGCGCCAGGCGATTGCGATTGCGCGAGCGGCATCGTTCGAACCGCGCGTGTTGATCATGGACGAGCCCACCTCGGCGCTTGCCGTTGCCGAAGTCGAGGCCGTGCTCGCGTTGATCAATCGCGTAAAGGCGCAAGGTGTGTCCGTCGTGCTGATCACTCACCGGCTTCAGGATCTCTTTCGCGTATGCGACCGGATCGCCGTCATGTACGAGGGCACGAAGGTCGCCGAGCGCCGGGTGAAAGATACGACGCTGGAAGAGCTGGTTCAATTGATCGTTGGGGAGCAGCACCGATGAGCACCTCCATTTATACCGAGCGGGAAAAAGGCTCGAAGTACAGGGACATGCTTCTTGCACATGCGCAGGTCGCATCGATTGCGGTGTTCTTTATTGCATGCTGCATCCTGTTCAGTGCCGCAACGCCCACCTTCCTGACCACTGCCAACCTGCTGAACATTCTCAGGCAGCTTGCGCCCATGCTGGTGGTCGCGATTGCAATGACGTTTGTCATTGCCACGGGAGGAATCGACCTGTCCGTGGGCTCGGTCGTCGCATTGACGAATTCGCTCGCTGCGATCCTGATGCAAGCCGGTCTCTCGTGGCCTGTCGCTATTCTTGTGACGATACTGCTGGGCGCAGTCATTGGTCTCGTGCAGGGCTGGTTTTCTGCGAGCCAGGCGATCCCGTCATTCATCGTCACGCTTGCCGGGCTTTCCACGTTGCGCGGCATCGCGCTGTATTCCACTCAGGGATTCTCGATACCTATTGAGTCAGGAACGGGCTTTGACTTCTTCGGAGCCGGCACGGTCGCGGGCATTCCGGTGCCGGCCATCATCGCGATTATTGCGGCCTTGATTGGCTACATCACGATCAACCGTACGCGGTACGGTCGCCAGGTCATTGCCGTCGGATCGAACGCCGAGGCGGCACGCCGCTCCGGCATGCCGGCGCTGCGCATCAAGGCATCGGTATTCGTGATCTCCGGCGCTGCGTCCGCTATAGCGGGGCTGATGCTCGCGTCGCGTTTGGGATCGGGCTCCTCGAATGCGGCATCCGGATTCGAACTCGATGTCATCGCGGCGGTGGTGCTGGGCGGCACTTCGCTGATGGGCGGACGCGCGACGGTGGTCGGCACGGTCCTCGGCGCACTGACAATCGCAACGCTTGGAAACGGACTGATCCTCTTGCATGTATCGCCCTTCTTTACCCAGATCGTGACAGGGGTGATCATCCTTCTTGCAATCTGGTCGAACACGCGCGTCTTCAGCAAACTGCGCACGGCAAAAAAAGGAAAGAAATGATGGAGCTTCAATCCCATTCAGACCAGTTGCGAGAAAAGAACCTGGCCCTTTGGAACGAGATGCAGGCGCATGCGTTCGTCGAAGACATCAAGAACGATTCGCTTGCAAAAAACGTGTTTCACAACTACCTTCGATACGAAAATTTGTTCGTCGAAACGGCCATCACGATCTTTGGCTACGCGCTCGTCAAGGCGCCGGATCTGGGCAGGAAGCGTTGGCTTTCGGGCGTGCTGCACGCTTTATCGACTGAGCAGATTCCTTATTTCGAAGCCGTGTTCGACGCACTGGATGTGCGTCCTGTTTCGGACCTCGATACCCTGCCCGCCCGCGTTGTTGCATTCAACTCCGGCATGCTCGAGATCGCGGCCAACGGGTCTTACCACGACGTCGTCGTCGCGATGATGTGCGCCGAGTGGATGTACGCCGAGTGGTGCCAAGCGGCGGCGCGCACTCACATCGCGGATCCAAACGTCAGGGCCTGGGTCCTGCTGCACACCGACATCGCATTCCTCAATCAAGCCGCGTGGCTCAAGAACGAGATCGACACCCTCCCTGCCGCCAAGTTCGATTTCGGGCGTGCAAACGAGATCTTCTCCAAAGCCCTTTCGCTTGAAATCGGCTTCCACAGCGCCGCGTACGAATAGTCGTCAACCAGGGATACATGTATGTCGCACAAGCTCGTTTTGAATGAAAAACCCAATGCCATCGCCACGCTGTTCGGCCGCAAGAAAGCGGTCATCGGCATGCTTCATTGTCTTCCGCTGCCCGGCTCCGCGCGCTACGACGGAGAGCGGATGGAGGACATCATCGCCTTCTCATGCAACGAAGCGCGTCTGCTCGTGGAAGGTGGCGTCGACGGACTGATGGTCGAGAACCACGGCGATATTCCGTTCAGCAAGCCGGACAGTATCGGCCCGGAAACGGTTGCGGCAATGACCATGATTACCGAAGCCGTCAAACGCACGGTGAAATGCCCTGTCGGCATCAACGTGCTCGCGAATGGCGCAATCCAGGCGCTTGCAATTGCCAAGGCGGCGTCGGCGTCGTTCATTCGTGTGAACCAGTGGGCGAACGCATACGTGGCCAATGAGGGCATTGTCGAGGGTCCCGCCGCGCAGGCGACACGTTACCGCTCGTGGCTGCATGCAAGGGACATCAAGATCTTCGCCGACGTCCACGTGAAGCACGGCGCGCACGCCATCACGGGCGACCGCTCGATCCCCGAACTCGCTCGCGACGTGGAATTCTTCGATGCCGACGCAGCCGTGGCGACGGGCCAGCGAACGGGCGACTCCGCGCAACTCGATGAACTCGCGGCTATCGGCAAGGGAACGTCGCTGCCCGTGGTCGTTGGATCGGGCGTCACGCCGGCGAACATTGGCGACATGTTTTCCATTGCCGATGCCGTCATCGTTGCGAGCTTCCTCAAGAAAGACGGGCTGTGGTGGAACGACGTCGATCGAGATCGCGTGCATGAATTCATGGCCGCTGCAAACAAGGCCCGTTCATGAAACGTGTGTTCGTGGTGGGCAATGCAGTGTCGGATGTGACGCTCAATGTCCGGCGCGCACCGCGCCCGGGCGAGTCGGTTCTGGCGCAATCGATCGCTCGCGCACCCGGTGGAAAGGGGCTGAATCAGGCGGTGGCGGCGCAGCGTTCGGGCGCGAAGGTCGTGTTCGTCTCGGCGATAGGCGGCGATGCTGCCGGCATCGAGATCGAGAACGCGCTGCTTCGAGAAGCGTTCGACGATCTGCGTCTGATCAAATTGTCTTGTGATACGGATGTCTCGATCCTCACGGTGACCGCCGACGGCGAGAACTCGATCATCACCACGATCGGTTGCACGCAGGCGAGCAGCGCGGAACGTCTCACGGCGTCTCTATCAGACGTTCAAGCGGGAGACTACGTGCTGATGCAAGGCAACCTGTCTCTTGCCAGCACCAACGCGGTCGCCGATCTGGCTCGCGCGCGCAGCGCGAAAGTCGTGATCAACGCCGCGCCGTGGCACTGGGACAGCACCGAAGCGCTTGAGAAGTGCGACGGTGTCATCGCGAACGAGGGCGAAATCCTGGACATCGCAAAAGGTGTCGACGTAAAGGATTCGGCGGCGTGGTTGCAGTCGAAGGGGCCGGCTTGGGTGATCGTGACCCTGGGCGCTGAAGGCTGCCTGCTTTCGACGCACGAAGGCGCGTCGAACTTCGCGGCACGGCCGGTAAAAGCCTCCGATACATCCGGTGCGGGCGACGTTTTCTCAGGGGTGCTGGTCGGCTCGCTTGCGCGAGGCGCCTCGCTCGACGACGCCATCCAGGCAGGGCA
>NZ_JBSIPA010000388.1:0-6262 GCF_053574605.1 Caballeronia sp. M23-90
TCCCAGCGGCGAAACGGTCGCCTCGGAGCCGCCGCAGATCATCACGTCGGCGTCGCCGTACTCGATCAGGCGCGAGCCTTCCCCGATACAGTGCAACCCCGTGGTACAGGCGGTCACGATCGCGAGATTCGGCCCTTTCAGACCAAAACGGATGGAAAGATGCCCGGAGATCATGTTGATAATCGAAGCCGGCACGAAAAACGGCGAAACGCGACGCGGGCCGCGGTTCAGCAACTCTGTTTGCGTGGCTTCGATCATCGGCAAGCCGCCGATTCCCGAGCCCACCACAACACCTACGCGCTCAGAGTTTTCATCGGTGATCTCAAGCCCGCTGTCCTGCATGGCCTGAACCCCGGCTGCAATGCCGTAATGGATAAAGGTATCCATGTGGCGCGCTTCCTTGGCCGGCATGTAGTCTTCGACATTGAAGCCTTTGACTTCACCGGCAAAGCGCGTGGAGAAGTTCGTTGCGTCGAACTTCGTGATCTCGCCAATGCCTGACTTGCCGGCGACCAGATTGGCCCAGCCGTCGGCAACGGTATTGCCGACAGGCGATATCAGCCCAAGGCCTGTAACAACAACACGACGACGGCTCACGGTGACCCCTTATCCATAGATGACAAAAAGCAAAAAGCCACAAGATTCACAGGAAATGTCCTGTGAGCCCTGTGGCTGTTAAATCGGTTCGAAGCGCGGTTCGAAGCGCAACAGAGCGTCAACCCCGAATATCGTAGCAGCGGCTGCGCGTGGCGCTTAAGCCTTGACGTTCGCGCGAGCGTAATCGATCGCTTGCTGAACCGTCGTGATCTTTTCTGCTTCTTCGTCCGGAATTTCCATGCCGAATTCGTCTTCGAGAGCCATCACGAGTTCGACGGTGTCGAGCGAGTCAGCGCCCAGATCGTTGACGAACGAAGCTTCGTTCTTGATTTCGGCTTCGGCGACGCCCAGTTGTTCGGCGACGATCTTCTTCACGCGCTGTTCGATATTGTCCATGCAGCCCTCCGAGGGAAATGTAGTTCAAAAACACAAGTGCGCGCATTTTATCAGGTTTGCACCCGTAATAACCCACGCACGAATCAGGTTTGCTTCACGCGTGACGGGCTTCTGAAACACGTCACACACTTTCGACGACACCTACTAATCACAGCGCATTTCGCGTCCCGCGCAGCGTGCTTTCAATTAGCATTTTGCGCACCCGCCAAGGCGCGGATATTAACCAAATGCCTGTCACATGTACATGCCGCCGTTCACATGCAGCGTCGTTCCCGTAATGTAGCCTGCGTGCGAAGAGGCCAGGAAAGCCACAGCATGAGCGATATCCTCGGGGCTGCCCAGTCGGCCAAGTGGTATCTGTGCTGTGAGCGCCGTGCGCTGCGCTTCGGGCAAGACCTTGGTCATGTCGGTATCGATGAAACCCGGCGCAATGCAGTTCACCGTGATCCCGCGGCTGCCGATTTCGCGCGCCAACGCGCGCGTCATGCCTGCCACGCCGGCCTTCGCGGCGGCGTAATTCGCCTGACCCGGATTGCCCGACGACGCCACCACCGACGTGATGTTGATGATTCGTCCGCCGCGCGCTTTCATCATCGGGCGCAGGACCGCGCGCGACAGGCGGAAAACGGCGCGCAGGTTCGTGTCGATAACGGCATCGAACTCTTCGTCTTTCATGCGCATCGCCAGTTGATCTTTCGTGATCCCGGCGTTGTTCACCAGCACATTCAGGCCGCCGAATTCCTTCACCACGCCATCGATGAACGCCTCGCTCGCCGCAGCGTCAGTCACGTTGAGCACCGCGCCGCGGCCCTGCACGCCGGCTTCTTTCAGCGCTGCGGAGATTGCATCGGCGCCGCTTTCGCTCGTCGCCGTGCCAATCACCGTCGCGCCCTGACGCGCGAGTTCGAGCGCGATCGAACGGCCGATCCCGCGCGATGCGCCCGTTACAACCACAATCTGCTTGTCCAGAATCATGTTTTATCCGTTCCTTGTCGTGTTCAGCCGGCGAGCAGCTTGCGCGCTTCGTCGAGCGAAGCGGGATCGAAAATGGATGCGCCGACCAGCGTGCCGTCAATACGCTTCGTCAAGCCATTCAGCACCTTGCCCGGGCCACATTCGATCACGTGCGTGACGCCTTCATGTGCAATCTTTTGCACGCTTTCGACCCAGCGCACGGGACCCGCAGCCTGGCGCACGAGCGCGTCCTTGATGTAGGCAGGCTCGGAAACAATGGCGACATCGATGTTATTGATCAGCGGAATGTGCGGCACGCCGATCTCGACGCCCGCCAGATATTCGCGCAACTGATCCGACGCGGGCTTCAGCAGCGACGAGTGGAACGGCGCCGAAACCGGCAGCGGCAACGCGCGCTTCGCGCCCTTTGCTTTTGCCAGTTCGCAGGCCCTGTCGACACCGGCTTTCGCGCCTGCGATCACCACTTGCGACCACGCCGATCCCTTGCAGCCGAATCCGCCGCCGACGAACGGGCAGATCACGCGCACGTCGTCCTCGCTGATGCCCAGTGTCTTCGCGACCGCGCTGCGCGCGCCGGATACGCCCTGGGTTGCATCGTAGAGCGTGAGCTTGGGGCCGTCCCAGCGCGCCAGCGTGGCGTGCGGTTCCATCGGATTGTGGTGCTCGTTCGGCGTGGTGTAGACCACGTCGAGCCGTGTCGGACCCTGGCGCAGGCCGGCGGCAACGTCGCCGCGTTGTGTATCGATCGGCCGTCCCATCATTTTTTCCGGCCTGTATGCCGAGCCCTTCGCGCGTTGATAATCCGCGTTGGGCGTGGCGGCCGCGTACTTGATCGATGCCTGCAGCTTGCGCGCGCCATCGGTTGCACGTTCAAGCGTATCGGCCACTACGACCGCAACGGGCTCGTTGCTGTAGCGCACTTCATCGGTTTGCAGCAGGGTCAACCGGCGTACGGCCGGCGGCGATGCATCCGGCTTGCCGCCATTGGGCAGGCGCATCGCGGTTTCATGCGTCATCACGAGCAGCACGCCGGGCATGGATTGCACGCGTGCGGTGTCCATCGACAGCACCCGTCCACGCGCAATCGTGCTCGTTACCAGCACTGCATGCGCGAGCTTGGCTTCGGGGTTGTCGGCGGAATAACGCGCCTGGCCGGTGACCTTCAGAAGGCCGTCGGTGCGATCGAGCGGTTGTCCGAGAACACTCATGCGACACCTCCAGCGGTTGAAACGGCGCGAACGATCGCGCGCTGAGCCAGCTCGATCTTGAAGCCGTTCTCGCGATAACCCTTCGCGTCGCGCACGGCGAGCGCGGCGGCGCGTTGCAACGTGTCGTGCGACAAGGTCTTGCCGACGAGCATCTGCTCCGTCGTCATCGCCCGCCATGGTTTATGCGCGACGCCGCCCAACGCGATGCGCGCCGTCTTCACGGTGTCGCCATCCATCTGCAAGGCGGCCGCGACCGAGACGAGCGCGAACGCATAACTCGCGCGGTCGCGCACCTTCAGGTAATGCGAATGCTCGGCGAACAAGGGTGGCGGCAAGTCAACCGATGTGATCAGTTCGCCCGGCTTCAGCGTGGTATCGACTTCCGGATGATCACCCGGCAAACGATGAAACTCCGCAAACGGAATCGCACGTTCACCTTGCGGACCGTTCACGCGCACGACGGCGTCGAGCGCGGCGAGCGCCACGTTCATGTCGGAGGGGTTCGTCGCGATGCACTGATCGCTCGCGCCAAGGATCGCGTGAATGCGATTGTTGCCTTCCAGGGCTGCGCAACCGCTGCCTGGCGTGCGTTTATTGCACTGCTGGAAACCGGTGTCGTAGAAGTAATAACAGCGCGTGCGTTGCATCAGGTTGCCGCCGACGGTTGCCATGTTGCGCAATTGCGCCGATGCACCCGCAAGAAACGCCTGCGACAAAAGCGGATATCGCTCGCGAATCCACGCATGGTTCGCGGCGTCGCTATTGCGAACCAGCGCGCCGATACGCAAACCGCCATCGGGAAGCGGCGTCACGGCGCCGAGTCCGTCGATATGCGTGATATCGACGAGCTTCGACGGCCTTGCGACGCCGCCTTTCATGAGGTCCAGCAGATTCGTCCCGCCGCCGATAAACGCAACGCCCGGCTGTTGTGCAGCCTTGATTGCCGCGCTGACATCGGCTGCGCGTTCGTAGGAAATGGCATCCATGTCGCGCTCCTAGGCCTTGTTGATCGCAACGACGGTTCTGACCGCCGAGACAATATTTGGATACGCGCCACATCGACAGATATTGCCGCTCATGCGTTCGCGGATTTCATCGTCGGAGAGGTGGGCCGGGCGGAAGCGGACATCGGCGGTGGCGGCACTGGCATCGCCGGCGCGGAATTCATCAAGCAAGGCCGTGGCCGAACACAGTTGCCCGGGCGTACAGAAACCGCACTGAAAGGCATCGTGTTCGATGAAAGCCGCCTGTATGGGGCTCAGCGTCTGCGCGGTTGCAAGACCTTCGACAGTCGTGATCGATTCGCCTTCGTGCATGACGGCGAGCGTCAGGCAGGAGTTGATGCGCCGGCCGTTTGCGATCACCGTGCACGCGCCGCATTGTCCGCGGTCGCAGCCTTTCTTGGTTCCCGTGAGGCTCGCGTATTCGCGCAGCGCGTCGAGCAGCGTGGTGCGCGCTTCGAGTTGCATTTCGTAAGGATGACCATTGATTGTCAGCTTCACGGGCATCAGAGGCGCGGCGGCGCTCGGATTAGTCGATGGCGTGGGCGCTTCGGCGCCTACCGGTTGTTGCTGGGCGTGCGCCAGGGGAGCGGTTGAGACTGCTGCGGCGGCTGCAGCGGATTGCAGGAAACGGCGTCGTGAGGGTTTGGCTATGTCGGGGGATGAGGTCGTGCTATCGGTCGTGTGGGGCATGGCGATGTGAAAGCTCCTCGCTGAGTCGGTCGGCGTTGGCTCGACGCACTCAAATGTCGCGATGCGTCTGGCTAACAGCGGTGCTGTCCGCAATCGCCCTGCGGATGTTGAAAAGGCGAATGGAGACAAAGGCCATGAGCAAGTCCGGTGCCATCGATCCGGCACGCCTGCACGTGGGGCGGGGATCGCGTGATTGCAGGTAAGGGCTACATTCAACGGTAAAAGCGGCGGCTGATCACCAAACGCAAACTGCCGCCCAAAGGGCGGCAGTATTACAAGAGGCCGTTACGTCAGTACCCCTGAGCCGGCTTACAAATCGCTCGGATACGGCGCCTTAAGCCACTTCGTCGACAGCTTGTTCAGTGTGCCGTCGTTCTTGGCCTTCAACACGGCTGTATCGACTTCCTTCAGCAAGCGCGTCTCGCCCTTGTTCACCGCCACATGATCCGGCGAGCTGAAAAGCTGGAACTTCTGTTCCGGCGCGATCGGCGGGTTACGCGCGATGATCGTTGCACCCACGTCGTTGCCGACCACCATCAACTGTACCTGGCCCGACAAAAACGCCGAGATTGCACCGTTGGGGTCATCGAAACGCTTGATGGTCGCATCCGGCGGCGCGACCTTCGTCACGCTCAGGTCTTCCAGCGTGCCGCGTGCAACCGAAATCGTCTTGCCGGCCAGATCCTTCTCGCTTTTCACGGGCAATGACTTGGGTCCAAACACCGCCAGGTAATACGGCGCATACGGTCGCGAAAAATCCAGCACCTTGTCGCGCTCGGGCGTCTGCCCCACGCTCAGCAGCACGTCGGCTTTGCCCGTCGCAATGTACGCCATGCGGTTTTCGCCGGTGATGGGCACGAGTTCGACCTTGACCTTCATCGCTTTCGCCAGGTAATCGGCCATCTCGATGTCATACCCCTGCGGCTTCATATCCGGACCGATAGAGCCGAACGGCGGGTAATCCATGAACACGCCGACCCGGACGACGCCGCTTTTCTGCACGGTATCGAGGGCATCGGCATGGGCGAACGAGGCCCCGGCGATCGGCGCGGCGAAAGCAGCGGCCACGAAAATGCGCCGGGCAAGGCGGGAAAGACGAAGGGTCATGATGGTGGCCTTGAGCAGAGGTCGAGAAAACAAATGGTTCGCGGATCGAATGAACGCCCGCATGAACGGACTGTAGGCAGGCCAAAATCCCGTAACAATCGAAATCTGCTCATGCCAGCCATGACGGCCAGGCATGGCTCGCACTTATTTGACGAGCGCTAGTGTTCTGTCCCAGAAATAACTTTACATAAATATTTGTTGTTCTACGATAAAGCCATGACCGACAGGGAGGCGATCATGGGACGCAAGGGAATCGAGATTTCGGTGTCGACGCTGGAGCGGGAG
>NZ_JBSIPA010000389.1:0-6250 GCF_053574605.1 Caballeronia sp. M23-90
CCCGGGCGGCCCGGGCATGATGATGACCGAAGGCGGTCCCGGTGGCCCCGGCGGTCATCGCGGGCACGGAATGGAAATGCGCATGAGGAAGGAACTGGACAAGCTGCACGGCCAGTTGAATCTCAACGCGGACCAGGAAAAACTGTGGCAATCCGCGTTGCAAACCATGAAACAAAACCATGAGGCGATGCGCGCAAGCCATCAGCAAATGCGCTCGCAAATGGAATCCATGAAGAACCAGCCCATCCTGGATCTGAACGCAATGTACGCGGCGCATCAGAAGATCGAAGCGCAGAACGCCCAGTTGCGCGACCAGACCAGCGCCGCATGGCTGAACTTCTACAACGCGTTGAATGACCAGCAAAAGACCACGGTCAGCTCGGCATTGAAAGCGCGTTTCGCCAAGATGCATGAGCGCCAGGAAAAGATGCATCAGCGCTGGGAGCAGCGCCGTGGCGCGCCGGGCGCCGGGGCATCGGCGGTACAGCCTTGATGCGTTGATGCCTTGATGCATTCGTCTTTCAAGATCGCCGCGCAGTAAAAAGGCCGTGGACTTTTGGGTCCACGGCCTTTCTTCATCTACAAGCCAGGGCGTTGATCCGGCTCAGGCGAGATCGAACAAGATGACTTCAGCGCCGGTTCCCCGGTCGAGCGTCACCTTCGATACATCCTCGATCTTGGCGGCGTCGCCGGCTGAAAGCGCTTCGCCATTCACCGATATCGCTCCCCTCGCCACGTGTACATACACACGACGGCCGGCGGGCACATCGAATTCGGCGCGCTCGTCGCCATCGAAGAGACCGGCGTAAAGCTCGGCGTTTGCGCCCAGTTTCACCGCGCCGTCCCGTCCTTGCGGCGATGCGATCACCCGCAGGCGGCCACGCTTTTCGGCATCGTCGAAATGCTTTTCTTCATAGCCCGGCGCATCGCCCGCTGCGTCCGGAATGATCCAGATCTGCAGGAAATGCGCAGGCTCGGTCGCCGAGCCGTTGAATTCGCTATGCCGTACGCCCGTGCCGGCGCTCATGCGCTGGACATCGCCGGGACGAATGGTCGAACCGTTGCCCATGCTGTCCTTGTGCGCAAGACCGCCTTCGAGAACATAGCTGATGATCTCCATGTCCCGGTGCCCATGCGTGCCGAACCCCTGCCCCGCCGCGACGCGGTCTTCGTTGATTACCCGCAGCGCGCCGAAATGCACGTGCTCCGGATCGTCGTAGCCTGCAAAAGAGAAGCTGTGATACGAGTCGAGCCACCCGTGGTTGGCGTGGCCGCGTTCATTGGCGCGTCGGATTTCAAACATTTCGAACTCCCTGTGATGTTGCGATGGAGAGAATGTAAGGGCGCACACGCTCCGCAACAACTGTCTGCGCAGGCACCACACCGTCCTGAAAATGCATGTAATCGATGTAACCCGAGCCGCCTCGAGCCCACTCGAGCCCACTTGAGCCGCGCCGGTCCTCGCGGACACAAAGGCTTCGGGTAGAATACCGGCCTTTTCGGGACCGGCTGAAGCCGGGCGGATGGCTGGAGGCGCCCGGAAGTTGCTCCGGACACACTGCCGCGTCGGTCCGGCCGATGGCGATTTTGTCTTTTCAACGCCCTTTCGAACGCTGCGCACCAATTTTGGACATCTAGAATAGGCACCGCCTGGGGCTGTAGCCGGTAAGCGCTCAAGCGGCGGGGCAGGCAAGAGACGCAGTTGAACAGCAAAAAGCGCAGGCAAAAGGCGCAAGCCCACGCGCACGTCACCAAGGAATCTCCATGTTTCTGCAAGGCTACGGGCCGCTCATCCTCTCGGGCACATGGCAAACCGTCAAGCTGGCGGTCTTGTCGCTGGTGTTCGCATTTGTGATCGGACTGATCGGGGCGGCGGCGAAATTGTCGAGAAACCGCATCTCGTCGGGCGTCGGCACGGTCTACACCACGCTCGTGCGCGGCGTTCCCGACCTCGTGCTGATGCTGCTGCTCTTCTACAGCATCCAGATCTGGCTGAACCACCTGACCGACGCGCTCGGCTGGGATCAGATCGATATCGATCCGTTCGTGGCCGGCGTGATCGTGCTCGGGTTCATCTACGGCGCGTATTTCACCGAGACCTTCCGCGGCGCCTTTCTTTCCGTGCCGCGCGGCCAGCTCGAAGCGGGCGCCGCCTACGGCATGACGCCGTGGCAAACCTTCTCGCGAATCATGTTCCCGCAGATGATGCGTTTCGCCCTCCCCGGCATCGGCAATAACTGGCAGGTGATGGTGAAGGCGACGGCGCTGGTATCGATCATCGGTCTCGCCGATGTCGTCAAGGCCGCGCAGGACGCCGGCAAGGGCACGTTGCGGTTCTTCTTTTTCACGCTGCTGGCGGGCGCCGTGTATCTCGTGATCACGACGCTGTCCAATCTCGTGCTGATGAGGCTGGAAAAGCGCTATTCGTCGGGCGTGCGCAAGGCGGATTTATAGGCCTTCGACACCCCGGTCCAGCTCCCTAAAAAGAAACCAGGCACATCCACGCGGCGGAATCCATGCTCGAAATCATCCAGGAATACTGGCGCAATTATCTTTTCACCGACGGTTATCGGATCACCGGCCTTGCCATCACGATGTGGCTGCTGGTTGTATCGATCGTGCTCGGCTTTTGTCTTTCCATTCCGCTGGCGGTCGCGCGGGTATCGAAGAACAAGCTGCTATCGCGCAGCGTCTGGGTCTACACCTACGTTTTCCGCGGCACGCCGCTCTACGTTCAGCTTCTGCTCTGCTACACGGGCCTCTACAGCCTGCAAGTGGTCCGTGATCACGTCCTGCTCAACGAGTTTTTCCGTAACGGCATGAATTGCACGCTGCTCGCGTTCACGCTGAACACGTGCGCCTACACCACAGAAATCTTCGCCGGCGCCATTCGCGCCACGCCTTATGGCGAGATCGAGGCAGCGCGTGCGTACGGGATGTCGTCGTTCACGCTGTATCGGCGGGTGATCCTGCCGTCGGCGCTGCGCCGCGCGCTCCCCTATTACAGCAACGAAGTGATCTTGATGCTGCACGCGACCACCGTCGCGTTCACGGCGACCGTGCCGGACATCCTCAAGATCGCCCGGGACGTGAACTCGGCCACCTATCAATCGTTCCAGGCGTTCGGCATCGCCGGATTGCTCTATTTGTGTATTTCGTTTGCGCTCGTGTGGATGTTTCGCCGCGCGGAACATCGCTGGCTCGCTTACTTGCGGCCGCAAGGTAAATAAGCCCAAGGATCAGGCACACATGAATTCTCCGGCAACCAAGCTTTTCGTCGATGGCCTATACAAGCAGTACGGCGACCACGAAGTCATCAAGGGCGTCTCGCTGCGGGCGAAAGCCGGCGACGTGATCAGCGTCATCGGCTCGTCGGGGTCGGGAAAAAGCACGATGCTTCGCTGCATCAACTTTCTCGAGCAGCCGAACCAGGGCCGGATTTTTGTCGATGGCGAGGAAATCCGCACGCTCAAGGACAAATACGGCGCGCTGAAAGTGGCCGAGCCGAAGCAGTTGCAGCGCATGCGCACGCGCCTTTCCATGGTGTTCCAGCACTTCAACTTGTGGTCGCACCTGAGCGTGCTTGAAAACGTCATGGAAGCGCCGGTAAAGGTGCTCGGGTTATCGAAGAAAGAGGCCGAAGACCGGGCGCGCACCTATCTGGAGAAAGTCGGGCTCGCGCCGCGGCTGGAAAAACAATATCCGTCGCATTTGTCGGGCGGCCAGCAGCAGCGCGTGGCGATTGCGCGCGCGCTCGCCATGCACCCCGACGTCATGCTGTTCGATGAACCCACCTCCGCGCTCGATCCCGAACTCGTTGGCGAGGTGCTGAGGGTCATGCAGACGCTCGCTGAAGAAGGCCGCACGATGATCGTGGTCACTCACGAAATGGCGTTCGCGCGCAATGTATCGAACCACGTGGTGTTCCTGCATCAGGGGCTGATCGAAGAGGAAGGTCATCCCGATGAGGTTTTCGGCAACACACGCAGCGAAAGGCTGAAGCAGTTCCTCTCAGGAAGTCTGAAGTAAAACTACAGAGCGTCGACGTTCTCTTACGAACCAAAAACAGAAGCGCCCTACGGGGCGCTTTTTTTAGTTGGTATCTCTAAACAGGTTCGGCCCGCATTCCGCTTTTTGCATTAGCGGCAGACGTAACGCACGTCAATAGATGCAATCCATAGCGTCAAGTCCGGAAATGAGCCTAAGCCTTACCCCATAAGGAACCGGCCCCGATATCGATCATTTTTTTCATTTGCTGAACACACCAACCATTGCGTTTTTGAGACAGAAGATTGGGAGACAGCAAATTTTTTTGGCGACACAAAGGTAATTTGCTAAATTAGTAATCAAAGTACGGAAACGAAGTTCATTAAAAGTAGTTTTACTTCAAAAAGAACTGAGGAGACACCGATCCATTGGGTCGGTTGTGACGTGGGCGGTCTCTTTGCCCGGATCACGGACACACCTGCCCATTGCGTGTCATCCCTCTCAATAGTTTCCGGTTCGGTGCGCTGGCACCGGACCACTACCGCCGCACTTGGGCTTCTATTTTTTGACAGGGTTGGAGGAGATGATGAAGAAAGCTTTGCTCGCGGCTTCGCTGCTGACGGTCGGCGTTGCAGCACACGCTCAAAGTAGCGTGACGCTCTATGGCCGGCTCGACGCCGGTCTGGAATACATGACGGGCGTGCCGACTGGCTCGAATGCTGCCGGCGCTGCAACCAGCACCGGTCACCGTTTCCGCGCAGAAAGCGGCGACTGGGGTACCAGCCTCTGGGGCATGAAGGGCGTCGAAGACCTGGGTGGCGGCAACAAGGCCGTGTTCCAGTTGGAAGGCAGCTTCAACACCATGACCGGTCAAGGCCCGGGCAACAATGGCATCTTCAATCGTTGGGCGACGGTAGGTATCGCCAACGACCAGTTCGGTACCTTCTTGCTGGGTCGCGAACTGTTCATCTCCAACGGCGTGTGGGACTTTGACCCGTTCGGTCAGTCGAACTGGTCGTCGGCTTCGCTGGTGCGTGGTCGCAACTGGCCGCAATCGAGCAACAACGTGTCGTACCAGTCGCCGAAGGTCGCGGGTTTTGACTTCTACGGTCAATACGCGCTGTCGAACGCAACGAACTGGAACGGTAACGGCACGACGCCGCAAGGCCGTGAAGCTGGTGCACAGGTCACCTACACGACCTCCCTGTTCCAGGTCCGCGGTATGTACGATGAAATCCGCAACGCAGCGAATGGTGCCTTGTACGGTCCGAATCCGGGCGACATCAATGCGGGCAACGTATCGAGCGGCGTGTTTGCGGCATCGCGCGAATACACGGCTGCTGTGAACGTGTTCCTGGGTCAGTTCAAGATCCAGGGCGCTTACCAGGCTATCCGCACGTCGGGCGCCACGAACGTTCTGCCGGGCCAGCCGACGTCGCTTGATCACGAATGGGGCGGTATTACGTGGCAAGCAACGCCGGCAGCTGCAATCATCGCAGCGGCGTATCACGTGAACGGCAACAATGGCGCAGGCAACGCGACGATCTACACGGTCGGCGGCTCGTACAACCTGTCGAAGCGCACGCTGCTGGACATCCAGGTGGCAACGGCTCAGAACAGCAAGGGTGCTAACTACGGCCTGAATGCGAACAACTCAGGTACGGCAGTCAGCACTGACAACCCGCTGCCGGGTCATAGCCAATCCGGTGTTTATGCCGGTATCCAGCACACGTTCTAATCTGACTTGGAGCGGTTGGCCGGAGCATAACGACAGAGAGAGTTTGTTTAAAGCCAGTTTTTCATAGCTTTAATTGGTTTTCACGCTGCTGCGAGAGGCGCGTATCGGTGCGGTGTCCGAAAGGGCATCGCACCGTTTTTTATTGTTTGCACTTGGTTAAAAGTCGCTGCCGGTTGGGAGCTGTTTGCAGCGGTCAATGGCAATGCCGGGTTGCTGCTTCTCAGGCTTTCGCGCGTTTCGTTCCAGCTGATTTTTCCAGCACTATAGTCACTGTCCGTGTACAAAAATGCTGTACTGCGGAGCGTGTTGGCGCTTGGGTAATGGAATGAACGCATCCCACCCGTGAACGTAGCACGATGGAAACTGGACCTCACGGGCCTACTGCGTCAATGTGGCAGGGTGCAAAATGCAAGTATTTCCCAGCGCCAGGAGAATCCGAAATGAATGCTACGCCAGTTGGAGTTGATCTTGCAAAGAGTGTCTTTCAAGTGCACTACATCGACCAGGAAACTGGCGAGATTGTGA
>NZ_JBSIPA010000038.1:0-26361 GCF_053574605.1 Caballeronia sp. M23-90
TCATACTGATCGTCGGCTGGTGGATTTCGAACCGCGTTGCCGCTGCCGTCAAGCGCGCGCTCGGGCGCACGAACGCCGACGATCAGTATGAGTATGGCCACCAGCACGTCAATGCCGTAAGAAACGCCGGCCGTCATCAGAAAATTGTAGACGGGGCGTAGTTTGTCGAGCGGGTCCATAAAGTTCTCCTTGTTCTAGTGAGCAGGTTTGGGCTCATGCCGAAGGTAAATCGTTCCCCCATTAGCCATCCGGCCGAGGGTTTTAATATCGGGATAGCCTTGATGTCTTTCGGGTCAACGCCGACACGAGTTCTCACGATTCGATAACATGTCAGACCCGGCGCATGTCAGACGACATTAAATCGATGGCACGCCGCGCGATTGTTTCTCGTTTGTGCTTGCAAAACCCTTTCCCACATCTGATTTAAGGATTTCGTCATGGCTTACGAAGCAGCTTCCGAGCGCTATTCGCAGATGGCTTACCGCACCTGCGGCAAAAGCGGGCTGAAGTTGCCGGCGTTGTCGCTGGGTCTTTGGCACAACTTCGGCGACACCACGCCGATCTCCACACAGCGCGACATCCTGCGCACGGCGTTTGATCTCGGCATCACGCACTTCGATCTGGCCAATAACTACGGGCCCCCGTATGGCAGCGCCGAGACGAATTTCGGGCGGTTGTTCAAGGACGATTTCAAGCCGTATCGTGATGAATTGCTGATTTCGTCGAAAGCGGGCTGGGACATGTGGCCAGGCCCGTATGGTCAAGGCGGCGGCTCGCGCAAGTACGTGCTGGCGTCGCTCGATCAAAGCCTGCAGCGCATGGGGCTCGACTACGTGGATATCTTCTATTCGCATCGTTTCGATGCCGATACGCCGCTCGAGGAAACCGCCGGCGCGCTCGCGACTGCCGTGCATTCGGGCAAGGCGCTATATGTGGGGATTTCATCGTATTCGCCGGCCAAGACGCGCGAAATGGCGAAGTTGCTGGCCGAGCACAAGGTGCCGTTGCTGATCCATCAGCCGTCCTACAACATGCTGAACCGATGGGTCGAAGAAGAACTCCTCGATACGCTCGATGAAATCGGCGCGGGCAGCATTGCGTTCACGCCGCTGGCGCAAGGGCTTCTGACGGGCAAGTACCTGAACGGCGTGCCCGCCGATGCACGCGTGAACAAGCCAGGTGGCGGATCACTGAAGCAGGAGCACTTGAGCGCGCAGAATATCGAGCACGTGAGGAAGCTCAACGACCTGGCGCAGCGCCGTGGTCAAAGCCTCGCGCAAATGGCGCTGGCGTGGGCGTTGCGCGGCGGACGCGTGACGTCGGTGCTGATCGGCGCGAGCCGCCCGGAACAGGTGACGGAGAACGTCGGCGCGTTGAAAAACCTCGAGTTCACGAAGGAAGAACTGGCGGAAATCGATCAACACGCCACTGAAGGCGGCATCAACCTGTGGGAAAAGCCTTCGACGGACCAGCGCGTCTAAAGCCCGCGGTCAGCCGCTGAAATCGTCGTGCCTGGCAGCCTGTGACGGCAGCAGGGCCTTTGCCTTGCTGCCGTCGGCGGTTGTTATGATGCGGACTCCGGAAGGTTTGTATCGGGTTGTCCGCGTGTTGTCCGCGTGTTGTCCGATCTCTCGCTGAAAAACCCTCCTCGAACCCTGAAATCGCGTGTGCGGTAAAATAACGGTTTACGCGTGCGGTTGTGGGGGAAGCGGAATACCCGCACCGGCCGCGGAGGCCTTCGCAGTCACACGCCCGGTTTCAGCATGCCGCCGGAATTTCGCGTGAGCGCCCATGACCAACCTGCAGCATTGCTTTCGTTGCGCCTTTCCGGTGTTGTCGTCGCAATCGTGCCCGGTTGTCGACACGGCTGCTGGCACGTACTACTGCGCCGCCCTGATTCCGCACTATCCATGAAGCCATGAGCAACCTTAATCCTCAAACCGTTCTGAGCGTCCATCACTGGACCGACACGCTGTTCAGCTTTACCTGCACGCGCGATTCCGCGTTTCGTTTCGAAAACGGCCAGTTCACCATGGTCGGTCTCGAAGTCGACGGCAAGCCGCTGCTGCGCGCCTACAGCCTGGCAAGCGCGAACTATGAAGAGCATCTCGAATTCCTCAGCATCAAGGTTCAGGACGGTCCGCTGACATCGCGCCTTCAGCATTTGAAGGTCGGCGATCCTGTGCTGATCGGCAAGAAGCCAGTGGGTACGCTGGTCGCCGACAACCTCCTGCCCGGCAAAACGCTGTGGCTGCTGTCGACGGGCACGGGCCTGGCTCCGTTTATGTCGATCATCAAGGATCCGGACGTCTACGATCGTTACGACAAGATCGTGCTTACGCACACCTGCCGTTTTGTCGATGAGCTCGCGTACAAGGATTTCATCACCGAGCATCTTCCGGCGCACGAGCACCTGGGTGAGTTGATCCAGGAAAAACTGGTGTATTACCCGACCGTGACGCGTGAAGAATTCGCGAATCGTGGCCGGATCACTGATCTTATCGAAACAAAGAAGCTTTTCTCCGATCTGGACGTCGCGCCGTTTTCGGTGGAAAACGATCGCGTCATGCTCTGCGGCAGCCCGCACATGCTGCGCGACACGCGTCAAATCCTCGATGAAATGGGCTTCCAGGAAGGAAGCAACAATCATCCGGGACATTACGTGGTGGAAAAGGCTTTTGTTGGGTGATTGATCGGCTGGCTGGCGGCAGGACAAGAGAACCGAAGCCTCGCGCTTCGGTTTTTTCGTTTGGCGGTACATAAACCGCGCGAGATACGAAATGCGCCGTCGCGACAAAAAGCTCCAGAAGGGGCTTTTTCTTCTTATTCTGCTTACAAAAGTTAAACCCATCTGATTTTCTCATCAAGACGCAACTTTTGATTATTTCTGCTTCGAAAGCACTGTCCGGCGGAAGTCAAAATTAAGTTATCTGCAACGTTTTGCGACGCACAAGTTCCTCTCTCCGATAAAATCTCAGGTTTTCCAATCGATTTTGGCCGCCGGTCCGGCGTGCCATGCCCGAGGTTAGGAGTTCCCTGTTCATGTCCCTGTTCCGTAAGAAAAGCATCGAGCACATGCTCGCCGGCGCGCAGCGCGCCGGACTCAAGAAGACGCTCGGCGCACTCGATCTGACGTTGCTGGGCGTCGGGGCGATTATCGGCACGGGGATTTTCGTGCTCACCGGAACCGGCGCCGTCCAGGCCGGTCCGGCGCTGATGGTGTCGTTCATTTTCGCGGCAATTGCGTGCGGGCTCGCGGCGCTCGCGTATGCGGAGTTTTCATCGACGATTCCGGTTGCCGGGTCCATCTACACGTATTCGTACGCCACGCTCGGCGAGTTGGCGGCGTGGGTGATCGGCTGGGATCTGATGCTGGAGTACGGCCTGGCGACATCGGCAGTGTCTGTTGGCTGGTCAGGGTATCTGCAGTCGCTGCTCTCGGGCGTCGGCGTCGCACTGCCGACCGTGCTGACCGCGGCGCCCGGCGCCGTGCCTGGACAGTTCACCTTGTTCAACTTGCCCGCGTTTCTCGTGATGATGGCGATCACGGCGCTGCTTTCCATTGGCATCAAGGAATCGGCGCGTGTGAACAACATCATGGTCGCGATCAAGGTCGCGGTCGTGCTGATGGTGATCGGCGTTGGCGTGTTCCATGTAACGCCGACGAACTGGCATCCGTTCATGCCGAACGGCTGGGGCGGCGTGTTTGGCGCCGCAGCCGTAATGTTTTTTGCGTTTATCGGCTTCGATTCGGTGTCGTCGGCGGCCGAGGAAGTGAAGAATCCGAAGCGCGATCTGCCCATCGGCATCATTTCTTCGCTTGCGGTGTGCACGGTGCTTTATGTCGCGGTGGCTGCGGTCGTGACGGGCATTGTGCCGGCGGCGCAGTTTGCGAACACTTCGCATCCGGTGTCGTACGCGCTGCAGGTCGCAGGACAGCCGTGGGTGGCGGGTTTCATCGATCTGGGCGCCGTGCTCGGCATGCTGACCGTGATCCTGGTCATGAGCTACGGGCAGACGCGCATCATCTACGCAATGTCCCGCGACGGCTTGTTGCCCGCGCGACTTTCGAGCGTGCATCCGAAGTTCGGCACGCCGTTTTTCACGACGTGGTTCGTCGGCATCTTCTTTGGACTGATCGGCGCGCTCGTGCCGCTGAACGTGCTCGCGGAACTGATCAATATTGGCACGCTAGCTGCGTTTTCGATGGTGTCCATCGCCGTGCTGGTTCTGCGCCGTACGCATCCGGATCTGCCGCGCGCGTTCCGCTGCCCGGGCGTGCCGGTCGTGCCCATCCTCGCGGTGGCGGCTTGCCTGTTTTTGATGCTGAACCTGCAAGCGGTGACTTGGGTCGCGTTTGTTGCATGGCTCGCGATCGGTCTGGCCATTTACTTCGGGTATTCGCGTCAGCATTCGAAACTGGGGCGTGGGGTGGAGTGACCCGCCCCGCGTGGGGGAGATTGCCGGACGTTCGCGCCGCCCACCGAGGCGGCGTTTTTACGCTGACAGTGAGGCACCTGTAACATGAGCGGGCGTTCCTCAGCTGTGTTTTACTTTGGTTTCGAAGCATTTACGGCGTCCGCCGAGATCCGCGAAAGCGAAATTCATAAGGCGCGTAAATTCGATGGACATCGACGTGCCGTGCACGTACACCATCGTATTCAGCGCAACGTGGCAATCTCCGGATGCCGGCAGCGAAGGTAAAGAGAAGGGGAAAACATGGACAGCGTGGATCTCGAAGTCCTGAGAAACAGTGCGCGTTGGCTCGAACGCGGGCATCGCGTATTGCTTGTGACGGTGGTCAAGACATGGGGCTCGTCGCCCCGGCCGGAAGGCGCGATGCTCGCTGTACGCGATGATGGTGCGGTGATGGGATCGGTGTCGGGTGGTTGTATAGAAGACGATCTGATCGAGCGCGTCAGGCAACGCGGAATTGAGCAGACGAAACCCGAGAGTGTGAAGTACGGGATATCGGCGGAAGAAGCGCATCGGTTCGGGCTGCCTTGCGGCGGCACGATTCAGCTCGTGCTGGAGCCGCTGTCCGTGGCGAGTGGTATCGCCGAGTTGTGCGAGACGGTGCTCGCGGGAAAACTCGTGACGCGCACGCTGGATATGCAAAGCGGCGCGGTGAAACTCGAACCGGCGCAGGAAACTGATGGCGTCATGTTCGATGACAACACGCTCTCCACCATTCATGGACCGCGGTATCGAATGCTGGTGATCGGCGCGGGGCAGTTGTCGCGATATTTGTGCAGCATCGCGGTAGGGCTGGATTACCACGTGACCGTGTGCGATCCGCGCGAGGAGTATACGGACGAGTGGGATGTGCCCGGGACGAAGATCGTGCGCACCATGCCCGACGATACCGTCATGGAAATGAAGCTCGATGAACGTTGCGCCGTGATCGCGTTGACGCACGATCCGAAGCTCGATGACCTCGCGCTGATGGAAGCGTTGAAGACGCCGGCGTTTTATGTCGGCGCGTTGGGATCGCGGAAAAATAACGCCGCGCGCCGCGAACGGCTAAAGGAGTTCGATCTCTCCGATGCCGAGTTATCGCGTCTGCATGGCCCTGTGGGAATCTACATTGGCAGCAGGACGCCGCCTGAAATAGCGGTATCGATTCTTGCCGAAGTGACGGCAGCTAAAAACGGTGTGTCGTTGCCGACGATCCTGCAAGTCGAAGGCGCCAAGGCGGCGCGCGAACTGGAAGGAAGTGGCGAGGTGTGCGGGATGCAAGAGGGCGCTGATATCGCCGCGCATTGAAGGTTTAAGCTGGTCAAGCGCGGCGCGTTTTCTCAGGCTAATTTGCCGTGGAGTTGCATAGCGCGCAGATAGTTGCCCGATACCTCGGATGCGCCGTAGTGCGCGACTGTCTGGTCGATCAACGCCCAAATCGAGATTCCCGCCTGGCGCGCGCGCAGGCAAAAAGACAAGTCTTCGCCCAGGTAGACGCCGTCCTCTTCAATGGTGTCGAAAAATCCATAGAACTTTCCGTTGGGTATCATCGATTCATATTGTTTCGGCGGCAGGTAGCATTCTGTGAACGGTTGCGTAACCTCGAATGCCTCGCGTTGGGCGAGGAACACGCCGGCGCCGATGTGCCGCGCTTCGGCAAAACCATCCGAAAAGTTGAAATTGCCGTCTGCATTGGTCAGCGGCGCGAAGGTGTAGTCGGCGTATTTTTCGAGCCAGTCGCGCATCGACAGGCCGGTGTCCCCGGTGGTTATCGCGCGATCCAGATCGAAACGTCGGAACGGATAAGCAACGCCGGACACGGTCTTGTTGGCCTCCAGAAGTTTGATGACGGCTTCGGCAGGAAACTTCATGTCGGTATCGAGAAACAGCAGATGCGTAAATTTAGGATTATTAAGGAAATAATTGGCGAAGAAGTTACGCGCCCGAATAATCTGCGACGATGCAACGTGCAACAGTTCGTAGGTGGATCCGGAATTGTTTAATTCACGCGCCAGGCCGAGCAGCGAAAACGCGAAATTGACGTGGACTTCTTCGCCATAGGTGGGGAGGCAGATTAGAACGTGGTGGGCCATGGATATTTCAATTTTTCAGGATGATTGAGTTTGCGCTGTTGACGAATGAGGGATTTCGTTAGGATTGTTGAAATTATTTTTCAATGCGCAAGGTGGTTTGGTGATGGAGATATAGTACATGGCGATCGGTCGAGTTGAGAATGGGTGGCCAGCGTTGAAGATGAAGTGCCGCTGCTGTCGGTCCGCGTGATCGGGAAGAGTTCAATGTGCGCTTATGCGATTTTGGTTTGGTCGTCGGTGGTCGTTTCAACCCACGCGCGAAGCGCTTGACAGTACGCGGTTTTAACCGCGGCCAAGGGGCTTTTGTTTCATTCCACGTGACCCCAAAGGGTGCGACATCACAGGTTGCGCTGCACGACTCCCCAACCCGCGTTTCGACCCATGCGCTCGCGAAGAGCGCGACTTGAGATCGCAATGATGCAATCGGGCGGCGTCGTTTCGTTTCAACCCACGCGCCCGTGAAGAGCGCGACGCGTGGCGCCGGCGGCAACGTGTACGGCACGTGGTTTCAACCCACGCGCCCGTGAAGAGCGCGACGTCGACTACACCCAAGACGGGTTGGCGTTGAAAGTTTCAACCCACGCGCCCGTGAAGAGCGCGACAACAGCACACATTTCCAGACACGCTTCGGTTCATGGTTTCAACCCACGCGCCCGTGAAGAGCGCGACCGCGCGACTTGGTGGATGCAACAGGAGGCATACCCGTTTCAACCCACGCGCCCGTGAAGAGCGCGACGCCTGGGGCGGCCAAAAGCTCGGCCAAAAAGCAGGGGTTTCAACCCACGCGCCCGTGAAGAGCGCGACAAACGTCGGTGCGCGTCACTGAGGCCGATCGTTGCGTTTCAACCCACGCGCCCGTGAAGAGCGCGACGCCAGCGCCTGCGAGGGCGCTTCTCCCAAGGATAAAGTTTCAACCCACGCGCCCGTGAAGAGCGCGACCGCAGTCGATGCACTGAGCCGTCCCGCCCGGTGAGTTTCAACCCACGCGCCCGTGAAGAGCGCGACGCAAGGATTGGGGCGCGGCGATTATCGCGCTGCAGTTTCAACCCACGCGCCCGTGAAGAGCGCGACAAATTCCCGGTCACGATCATGCATAAGGTCGGGAAGTTTCAACCCACGCGCCCGTGAAGAGCGCGACTGCATGAGGATGCTCTCAAGTTTGAGGAGTCTGGGTTTCAACCCACGCGCCCGTGAAGAGCGCGACTCTCAGCGCGCAAAGTGGCTTTGTCCCTCGTTATTTGTTTCAACCCACGCGCCCGTGAAGAGCGCGACACGATACTCGTAATAAGGCTGATTGCGGTCGTCGAGTTTCAATCCACGCGCCCGTGAAGAGCGCGACGATCGATGCCGCGATTTCGCGCGACAGTTGCGATGTTTCAACCCACGCGCCCGTGAAGAGCGCGACGCATCGATTGCACTCCACCACCAGCGCCCGCCGTGGTTTCAACCCACGCGCCCGTGAAGAGCGCGACTTTGCCGCGCTGATCAAACTGCACGCCAGCGACCGCGTTTCAACCCACGCGCCTGTGAAGAGCGCGACATGACTTACTTCCTCGATCGAATCAACAAGATGGATGTTTCAACCCACGCGCCCGTGAAGAGCGCGACTGCCCAGGCGAACCTGATTACAAAGGCGCTTTGCGTTTCAACCCACGCGCCCGTGAAGAGCGCGACGCCACCTAACCTAACCCACTGTACTGCCAGACAAAAACCGCCCAATTCCGCGAACCTCTGCTCTTCTGTGGCCCAAACACGCCTCCGTCCTCAAATTCCCACCGTGCTTAAAAAAATCCCTAACAAATTCAACGCCGTGCAAATCCGCGAACCTCCCCGTAAAATCCCGGTCGCTACACGTTCGCACTCGCCCAAACAATCAAACCAAAACGGCAATCCCCTCTCAAACAATCAACGGCGCATTAAAATCCACCGCTTCTTTCGCGCCGATGTGTTCAATCCGCCGCTCCCAGTTATTCCCAAGGAAGTAGAACCGCAAACTATCCACATCGGGATCGATCACACTGACAAGCCGGCGTTTTAACAGCGTCCATTGGGCGGCATCGACTTCAATCTCGAACACCGAGTACTGCACCCGCTGGCCAAAATCCTTGCAGGTGCGAGCGACGCGTCGCAAACGGCGCGCGCCGCCCTCCGTCGATGTCGCCACGTCGTAGCTCACAAGCACCATCATCGTGATGACCTCATTTCCATAAAAATGCCGGATAGGCGTCGATGTCCCCGCGCAAATGCCGTGCGAGCAACTGCGCCTGCACAAACGGCACCATGCCAAGAGGGATTTTTTCATCGAGAAACGGATGCGCGATCTCGTCACGTTTCCGCTCCTGGTAAGCAATGAGCAATGCCTTTCGCGATGTCTCCGTAAGCAGGCACGCACCGTTATCGAGGAAACGGAAATCTTTCTTGTTCAACTGCTTCCGATTGATCATCGATAAAGCCAGCCGGTCTGCAAGCACCGGCCGCATTTCTTCGATGAGATCGAGCGCGAGACTCGGTCGCCCCGGCCGATCGCGGTGCAGAAATCCCACAGCGGGGTCCAGGCCGACGGTCTCGAGCGCCGAACGGCAATCGTGCGTGATCAGCGTGTATAAAAACGAAAGGACGGCGTTGATTGCGTCGAGCGGTGGGCGTCGACTTCGGCCATTGAACTTGAAGGCAGGATCATCGATACGAACGAGATGCTGAAAAACGCCAAAGTAACTTTGCGCGGCTTCGCCTTCCAGTCCCCGCAACACATCGATCTCGTTTTCACTTTGCAGCCGGCGCGAAATGATCAGCAACCGCTTCTGCGCGCGCTCGAGTTCGAGACGGATCTCGTCGGCAAAACCATCGCCGTAATCACGCAGCGCGCGGTTCAGAACGGCGCGCTGGTTATGTATTTTTCCGGATACCACATTTCGCACGATGGGCGCGGCGCGAACAAGGTCGTCGCTCACGCGATACTGCTCCCGTCGCAGCAGCACGTTTCCCGAGACCGGCCCTTCCACGCGCGCGAGAAAACGACCGTGCATCGATAGATACGCGACGCTCACGCCGGACTCAGCGCAAAAGCCGAGCAATGGCGGCGAAATCATCACGCGCCCGAAGCACACGACGCTTGCCAGCATGTGGATGGGCAACCGGGCACGTTCGTCGCCTTCCACTTCCATCACGACATTTGCGCCGTCTTTTTTGAGCCACGCGCCTTCGGTGGTGACGTACAACGTATTGAGTTGTCGTCGCAAAGTTAGTCCTCGAGTCGCGCAGCGAACCACGTTTTCGCCGAAGCATGTCGACCCAACATTTGTGGCCGGCAGTCATCGATCAGCGAACACGAGTCGCAGCGGCTTGCTTCATAACGCGCGGTAGGTGTGTGGCCATCGCGAACGAGCGCGCGCACGGCATCGATCGTGCCGATGGTCAGCGCGCGCAATTCTTTATCGATGGACACAACACGACGGCGGCGCGTCTTCCCGTAAAAGAGCGCGCCTTCCTGGATGGACTGCTTCAACATGTATTCCAGACACAGCGTCTGGGCGCAAAGCTGAACTTCGTCCGCCCGATGCGCTTTCGGTTTGCCGCGCTTGTATTCGACAGGGTAAGCGCGCTCGACATGTTCGCTATCCTGACGATGAAATTCCACGACATCGGCAACGCCGGCAATACCCAGATCAGCGTTCGATAAAGGCATTGCCGTAACGGTGCGCACGCCTTGCCGGTTCTCCGCGTGGGGTGTGTCGGCGCGCTCGTGCAAAACACGACCCTCGGCGGTGAAGAGGTTCTCGCTCCATATTTGTTCAACGTGGATCAGCGCGCATTGCCGTGGACAAAACAGATAATGCTGGAGCGCGGACAGGGCGATGGTTTCGTCGACCGCGGGTGTGCTTGTCATCGCATCAGATTCGATGGATAACTTCGACGCCGCTCGGAATTTTCGACTTATCGACGGACACGTTGTAGTCGGAGAAACGTCGTGCCGGAAGTTCGGCGCCCTCTGTCACGCGATCGACACTGACTGCATCGAAAAGCGTATGCGCCGGCGCATTGCCCAATGCGCTCTCGTGCTTGAACACGATAAGCCTGCGCGCCGCCATTTCGCCGCGGGCAGCCGAGCGGTCATGCTCAAACATGTTGGTCAGCGAACGCCACACGAGTTCGAGATCGTCGTTGGTGAACCCGGTGCGCTCTGCAAGTTTCGCCGATATGAACCCATGCGCACGATACAGACCATAGGGGAGGATGTGCTTGCGGCCCATGGTGCGATCCGAGTTCTCCGCGTCCTTTTCGTTTGTCACGCACATGCGCGTGATGGACACTTCCATTGGCACGACGGGTTCTATCGACTGAGCAAAAGCTAACTGGATCGGGCCGCGCACTTGTCCGCAATTGACGCCCGTGCTCATGACTGCGCCAAAAGCACGGATGTCGAAGAAGTTCGTACACATCCACTTTGTGAGCGCTTCGGCATCTTTGGGATTTTTAGGCATTTTCTTGTCCGCCGGCACAAGGTTGAGCGCTTCATATCCCAACTTATTCTGGAGATTGAGAACCGCTTTTTCCTGCATGTAAATAGCGTGGCCGGCCTTATTGTCTTTTTCCAGCGTGACGTAGTTCCGGATCTTCCGTTTCAGACAGACATCGGTAACCAAACCCAAATTGGTTTCGGGATCGACGCGCGGCAGATTGCCAGCATCGGGATCACCATTCGGATTGCCGTTGGTGACGTCAAACAAATAAACGAACTCGTAGCGATTGGCGATAGTGGTCATTAAATGGTCTCCAGAGTTTCATCGGGAACGTTCACGGTCCCATCCTTGCTGACTTTCGGTCGAAATCGCTCGTTGCGCTGGTGGTAATAGCCGATAGCGAAGCGGCCTTGATCTTCAAGGCGGAGTGTCTTCGGAAATTCGCAGCCAAGCTCTTCAATGATTTGCTGCGCTTCTTTTTCGAGCGATATTGCGAGGCCTTTGCCCTTAGGATCTTTCATCGCCTTGGACAGATGATTCTGGGCGCCTCGCATCAGAACGGGAAAGACGCCCGCGGGCATAGCCGAAGCCGATCCGTAATATCGATCCTTGATGCTTGCGCTAACTGAGTGCAATGCGGCTTCCTGAATGCTTTCCAGCACAGAAAAAAGTCGTCCGAGTAAATAACCCGGCGTAGTGACGCTTCTATCCAGACTCACAGGTACCTCCTGTTGGTGATCTTTGTTGTTGAGGCGCTGATCTCGCCTCAAAACTGCTTTGCACAATGCGGCGCGCAATCCGGAGATATCACCGTCGGCACGCATGCGCATGATTGCCGCGCTCAATAAATTTCGCGGGTAACGGTCTCCGCTAAGTATTGAGCGCATCACGGAACCCGCTAAGAGCGGTGGAACGTTTTCAGTCTTCTCCTGAGCGGCGATGGACGCAAGCAAACGCCACACGGCGGGGGGCGTTTTCCAGGGACGCGGCTCAATGGCAAGGTCGTCGTAGTGCCGCGCAAGCCGCTTCGCGAATTCGCCCAGACCTTCAGTGAACCAATAGCGCACCGAGAGCCGCGATGCGTTCGGCGATAAACCGAGCACGAATATCCGGGTCTCGGCATCCAGATTCACGTCGAGGTAACGCATGGCGCGTCCTTCCGAGACTGCATCAAGCGCCTGTTTGAGCTTCTCGGCTTCGGCGGAGTCGCTAGGCGGCGGTTCCAGCGCACTAAAGAAAAAGTCTTCCGCGGCCTCTTGCTCCTTCTGACTCTTCGCTTCCGCCCAAAACACGACACTTGCATCGCCGATTTGCACGCACTGACGATGATGCGGATCGCGCAGCAGCAGGTAATTCAGAACCGTTGTATATGCGAACGCCGCGTGTACCGATACAGGCGCATTCCCGCCGCGGTCCTTGCCATAAGAATCAAAAGCGTCGAGATTGAATGAAACGATGGACGCGCCCGACGATTGCGCGCCCCACACGCCCTTGATCGCTGGATGAAGCCGCGCTATGGGACGTGTCTCGCCGCTCACCAGACACAAGCCAAGCGGGGAGTCGTCGGTCGCGCTGTATCGCTTGATCAACTCCTGCGCTGCGGCGCGTTCGTGGATGTATTCCTGCTCACCATCCAGCCGAAACACAATGTTTGCACCGAAGATCGCCGGTCCATGTTTGACGATGGCTTCACACTGCTGCCATTGATCGGGAATCCATTCCTCGATGAACTTGCGCAAGGCGACAAGGCCGTCGTCGGTGGCATCGGCTAGACGCTCCAGGTGAAGCGCCTTGAACACGCCATGCGATCGAACATTTAACGTCGGGACATCGGAGTCTTTCTTGTGCTCCACGCCGAGCACGAACGCCGTCTTGTCCCATAGGAAAAACGGCGGCGGCGCGGTGCCCGATCGCTTGAACGATGCCGGGACAGTCAGCATGGCCCATTTCGACTTTTTGTCGCTGGGATCGCTCAGGCTGATGATGTCCTGAACCTTTCCGTGGCGGTCCAGCAGAATGCAGTAGCCGATCTTTTCCTGTGTCAATCCGAACGCCGGGACTTTTCCCTGCGCCGCGAGGCGTTCGTAATATTCCACGAGCGATTTGAAGATCATGCTGCACGCTCAGCGAAGGGCAGCGCCGGAACATCGATCCATCCATCCTTGATCGATGCCCTGAAAAAATGCGGCGTCATGCCGTTATCGAAATCGATGTCGTGAAGTATCCAGCCGAGATCTTTTTCGGCAATCAGCGATTGGTGCGGCGTCGGTGCTGCGGCATCGCCTTCAAGCAAACTAAAATCAGCGGGAAATTCACGCACGCCGAAACACGGCATCTGAAAACACTGACCTTTGCGCGCACGCCGATTAAAAATGTCGAGATGCTTGCCGATGGAATCACCTTCTTCGGCTTTGTCTGTCAGCGTGAAATGTGCTTCTATCACATAGGCTACGTCTCTGAGAATAGATGCAGCGCGCTGTTGACGGTCTTCATCGACGTAGTTGGCGAGGCCTTCCAGCGTGCCTTTTTTCATGGCCGAGCGCGCGCTCGATGCCGGAATCTTGCTGGCAACTTCATTGCGGCGAATGGTGTCGAAGCGGATCTCGTTCAGCACCTGAATGCGATCGATGACCCAGCGAATCGCGGGTTTCCAATGGATGGCTTCCACAATGCCGCGCGCGGCCGAAGGTGTGATGACGTCGTAGGACACGCGCTCAACTTTCATTTCCGGGCGCGTGAACAACGCCCTCTCGCCCCTTACTAGCAAACGAATTCCGTATGCCACCGTTTTCTCCTTTATTTGACGCAGGACATCGCCGCCCGATGCCGGCTCGCGGCTTCAGGCGGACGCAACCGATTGGAAATCCGGGTTATTGAATGAGGCTGTCTGGATCGAGCAGCATCGTGCCGTCAAGCTGCAAGCCAAAACGGTCGTTGTATAAGTTCATGGTGATCAGTTGCATGAACTGCGTGCCGTATTTGTCGGGCGCGACCGGTTGAATGGCGCCACTGGCGGCAAGTGCGTCGTGCGCGTTGCGCGGAATCTGTATGAGATACGGTTGCAGCTTTCGCGCAATGCCACCGCAGCTTTCCGTGTGTTCGAGGTCTCGCAGCAGCGCCTTGCATTCGCCGTCAGCGGGAATGATCACCGGCATTTGCACGCTTTCGATCATCTGGAACTGTTGATCGACAAGCTCGAATTTGAACGCTGCGATCCCATCGGCCTCGATTGTTCCTAACAGATTGCATCCGTCTAGTTTGTCCGCGCCGATCTGCCAATAGAGCGCGCCGAAGTATTCATTGATCGCGGCGATTGATAGCGGGTCAGCCTTGGCGGCACGCATGATTTCTCGCGCTTTGTCGGCGAGCGGCATCAATGCTTTTGGTGGCGCCCAATCGGGGTTTGCCGTCGAAAAGACTTCGACGATGCTCTCTGCGCGCGATCTCTTGCCGCTTCGATTGCAGCGACCGGCCGCCTGAGCGATTGAATCCAGCCCGGCTTCGGCGCGCAACACGTACGGAAAATCGATATCGACGCCAGCTTCAATCAATGACGTCGATATAAGGCGGCACGGATTTTCCCTTTTCAGCGTCTCGCGCACTTCGCTCAATACGCGCGTTCGATGTTTGGGGTACATCAGCGTGCTCAAGTGGCACGCGCCTTTCTCATCTGCGATCGACGCGTAAAGCGCCTGCGCATGCCGCCTGTTATTGACGATGGCGAGCGCCTGCTCGTGGTCGCGCATGCGCTGGGTCAGGGCGTCGTCGTCAAGCGTGCCTGCGGATACTATGGTGACACGCGCCAAGGTTTCAAACAGTGCCTCTGGATCGGGCGCAAGTTCTATTACGTCCTTGAAGCCGCCCGCGAACTTCGGCGCGTTGAGGGCGGGTTGCGTTGCGGTGCATAGCACGACGCTCGTTCGATAATTGAGCGCAAGTTCGTCGAGCACGGCTACGCACGGGCGCAGCAGTTTCAGTGGGAGCGCCTGAGCTTCATCGAGAATGACAACGCTGCCCGTAATGTTATGCAACTTGCGGCATTGAGACGGTTTCGATGAATACAAGCTCTCGAAGAATTGCACCGATGTCGTCACGATAATCGGCGCGTCCCAGTTGTCCATCACGACGCGTAACTTTGCCGCAGCTTCCGGATTCTTGCCGGGCGTTGGAACGAACGCGCTGTGATGCTCGAGCACAGCGGCATCGCCCAGATCGCCGAATGCTTTCTTGAACACAGCCGCATTTTGCTCAACGATGCTCGTGAACGGAATCACGAAAATCACGCGGTCGAGGCCATGCGCGATGGCGTGATCAAGCGCGAATGCCAGAGAGGTCAGCGTCTTGCCGCCGCCAGTTGGTACGGTCAGCGAGAACATGCCGATGCGATCATTTGCGTGCGATCGGGCGTGCGTGAGAATTTGGGCGCGGGTTATATCGATGTGCTTTTCGACTTTGAACGTGCCTAAATGTGCGTCTAGTTTTGCGCGCAATTCAATGAGCGTCGGCTTGGGTGTGTCGCGATCGAGCGGACGATTTTCTATTTTGGAATAGAAGCGGTCGGTATCGAGGTAATCGCCATCTACGACGCACGAGAAAATCATCCGCGTCAGAAGAGACATTTGAAACTGCAGGCGGTCCGCGTTTTTATGCCATGTGGTTGGCGCCATTTCCCTCGGCGTTGCCGGCAACGTCAGGTCTTTCAGGTAGTCGTTGAACAGGGGAGGAAGATCTGCGGCTAGTCGGCCGTCGAGCGGAGTGCGTGTTCCAGGGTCGCGGCCGTTTGCCAATCCCGCGTGGTGACCTGCAATACCGTAGGCCATCATGCGGCCTAATGCGCCGTATTTTTCGGATGCAACTTTAGCGCCCCATGTGGCATGGTCCACGCGTTGACCGCCTCGGATTCGCTGTTGGTATGCGTCAGTGTATTTGCCGAGATCGTGCAGCTTTCCAGCCGTTTCTGCGAGGACGGTTGCGTTGAAATGTTTGGCCGCTTGGCCCGCGCGTTTTCCCACCGCGTTCAGATGATCTGGGAGTGTTTGCCAGTCAGTTTCGTCAGCGTTAGACGTGGAGTGTGCGTGGAAAATTCTTGTCACGGGCGTCGCCATTTGGAACGGTTGGCAGGCGTTTTACTCGTGGGGAACAGGCGGCTTGGGTCGCCGCTTTACCGATGTTCAACCTGCAATTCGCAAAGCTTACTATCGGCGGTATCTTATAAATTGAATTTGGTGTAATTTTTTGAGTGAGTTGGTAGGGCCGCGGAATGACCTAGCTTGATGTCATTCCAATTTCAGACTGTGTGCAGGGGAAGCGCGGCGTTTTGCCGCTGTGGAGCGTCGCGGTCTTGGCTGTTTTTCCAACCCGCCTCGTGAATGCGCGACGGTTCGAGCGCGGTGGCCGTGTGTACTTGCGCCACTTTTAAGTCACGCGCCCGTGGGGACGCGACAACGGCTTGCTGCCATACACCCACAGGCCGCGATAGTTTCAACCCACGCGCCTGTGAGGGCGCGACCGCTCGTGCAGGCGGAACGGGAAGCTATCGCCAAGTTTCAACCCACGCGCCCGTGAGGACGCGACCACGATGATGCACGCTGCCTCCTGTGGCTCGGCCAGTTTCAACCCACGCGCCCGTGAGGACGAGACATGGAGAGGTAGCGGCGCTCGCGATTATCGACAAGGTTTCAACCCACGCGCCCGTGAGGACGCGACAACGCGCTCGCCGAAACATGGCGGGACAAGTCCGCCGTTTCAACCCACGCGCCCGTGAGGACGCGACGCAAAACCTTGCGCACGTACCCCTGCGTGATCACCGTTTCAACCCACGCGCCCGTGAGGACGCGACATGTCATTGAGCCGGAGACTTGGGGGCGCGTCGTGTTTCGACCCACGCGCCCGTGAGGACGCGACATCAACGCCATCGAAATGATTCCGCCCGGCGAAGTTTCAACCCACGCGCCCGTGAGGACGCGACGATCAGATCGGCGATAGCGCCGTTGATGAGCCGCGTTTCAACCCACGCGCCCGTGAGGACGCGACGAGTTTCGGGCGTGGTGATGACCGGAGCGCAGTGCGTTTCAACCCACGCGCCCGTGAGGACGCGACGCGAGGTCGGCGGACGTGTATTCAGTTTTGGGCTTGTTTCAACCCACGCGCCCGTGAGGACGCGACTGTCGATCCGATCGCGCGCCGGGTATCGATGATCGTTTCAACCCACGCGCCCGTGAGGACGCGACATGTGGCAAGGACAGCATCGTGACTGCTGGCGCACCGTTTCAACCCACGCGCCCGTGAGGACGCGACCGCAAACGTGCCCACTCCGATTCGAGCGATGTTTTGTTTCAACCCACGCGCCCGTGAGGACGCGACGCGGTGAACAACTCAAACACCGCGTCGGCGGCAGTGTTTCAACCCACGCGCCCGTGAGGACGCGACCTCATCCCATGTAACCTACTGTTTTCAAAGCCACCAACACCTTCGTTCCGCGAACCTGCTGCAAAACGCTGCTTAGCATCGCCAAGAAACTGCACAGCCAGCGCCTCATCCATATAAAACCGTTACGAATCTGGCTTCTATCATTCCGCGAACCTCCCCGTAAAACACCGGTCGCTACCGGTTCGCGCTTGCCAGTCTCATCGACGCAACCTCAAAGCCTCCGCCACACATCAACGCCACAAAACCGCCTCATAAATCACCCAACAAACCCGGCCGAATATTACCCCAAGCAATTTCGTTCTCCGGACCATTAAGCAAACCGAAAGGCTGGGTCGCCCGCGTATATAATAATCATTCTCATTTAGACGCCAACCGGACGCGTCCAACGCCCCACTCGCCCAGCAACCCAACCAGAACAAACCGCAATTCGCCTCATGCTCACCCCCCAATCCCTCCGCACCTGGTCCTTCGTCCATCGATGGACGAGCATCGTGTGCACGGCCTTCATGCTCTTGTTGTGCCTCACCGGCTTGCCGCTGGTCTTCGGCCACGAGCTCGATGTGCTTCTGGGCGATGCCATCGAAGCTCCCGAACTCCCGGCGAACCAAGCCAACGCACGCGCAACCTACGACGCCATCCTGAAATCCGCGCTGACGAAAAATCCCGGCCACGTGCCGCAATACATGATCTGGGAGCCGGATGAACCCATGCTGCCGATCATCGTCACCGCGCCGCGCGCCGATACGCCGCCCGACGACACCCAAAGCACCACCATCGATGGCCGCACGGCCAAAGCGTTAGGCGCGCCCCCGGGCAAGGGATCGCTGAAATTCATCCTGCTGAAACTGCACGTCGATATGTTCGCCGGCCTGCCCGGCAAGCTGTTCCTCGGCACGATGGGCGTGACGTTTGTCGCCGCGATCGTCTCGGGCGTGGTGGTCTATCTGCCGTTCTGGAAGAAGGTCGGTTTGGGTCGCGTGCGGATCAAAAAGTCGCGGCGCATCGCGTGGCTCGATGGCCACAACGCGCTCGGCATGCTGACGCTGGTCTGGGCGCTGCTCGTCGGCGCCACGGGTTCCATCAACACGCTCGCCGACCTTCTGCTCGATGCCTGGCGCAACGACCAGCTCGCGCAAATGCTCGCGCCGTATCAAGGCAAACCGCCGGTCGTCGCAACCGCGTCCATCGACGAAGCGATAAAGACCGCGCGCAACACGGCGCCATCGATGATTCCCTCGTTCGTCGCATTTCCCGGCACGCGTTTCAGCAGTCCGCATCACTACACGGTGTTCATGCGTGGCGACGGCATCTTGACGACGCGGATGCTGCGCCCGGTTCTTATCGATGCCGAAACCGGCGCGCTCACCGATTCGCGCGAATTGCCGTGGTATTTGAAGTTGCTGCTCGGTTCGCAGCCGCTGCACTTTGGTGATTTCGGCGGCATGCCGCTGAAGATCTTCTGGGCAGCGTTCGATGTACTGACGATCGTCGTGCTGGGTAGCGGCTTGTATCTGTGGTTATCGCGTGGGAACAAGAACAAAGCCAAGCCCGCGTGAACGAAAAAACCCCGCACGTGCGGGGTTCTTTATTGAATCAACTAGCAGCGCTTACATCAACCCCATCCAGACCATCGCAACAATCGAAGCCGCCACGATCACCGCGCCGACGGTCTTGCGTTTGTTCAACTCGGTCCACAACAACACGCCGGTCAGCGACAACAAGATGATGCTGCCCGCGAGCGTATCGATCAGCAGCACCCAACCCACGCTTAATCCCACGCCCTTGTGCAGATTGCTCATGGTCGAAAGAAAACTGTTGTCGCTTTTCTTGACCGATACAAACCCATTTCCCACCCAATATTCCGCCGATACCGACCCGCTGGGCGACGCCACCGCCACCGTCCACTGTTCCGGCTGCATGGTTTTCTGATCGCCCCAGCCCACCGCATGCGCCGGTTCACGTTTCGCCCGGCCGAGATTGCCTTCGATCTTGAGTTCTTTCTTGAGCCATTTGCCGAGGTCCATCGGCGACTTGAGGCCTTGGGCGGGCAGCGCCAGTTGCATCTGCGAGACCTGCGGTTCGCCGCTCGAAATCCTCAACGGACCCGCACGATGATTCAGCAGGAAGCCGGTCGAACCAAAGAGCAACCCGAGCACCGCGCCCCACAATCCCACCCATCCATGCACTTTGCGTAGCCATTTGATGAACGTGGCGCGGCGCGAACGCTGTTTGCGGGAAATCTGGTCGGCGTCGTCGATGTGCCTGCCGCCGTGCGGCGCGTACTGCATCGTGGTCGCGTTGGACGCGGGATCAAGGGTTTCGGGCGCGTTCACGCGTCTCTCCAGTCTTACGATTCGGGGGAATATCGGATGGTTCAGCTGACCGATGCACACAGATGCGCATTGGCCAAGGCAATTCTCGAATGAGAATCGTTATCATTACACGTCGAATTGTTTCTTTCAACGGTTTTGTAAGGGGAGCGGCGCCTTCCCTTGAAGAGCGGCGATTACAAGGGCCAGAGCGGCCCTTCCTCCATTGCACCGACCTGCTCGCGCAATTCAAGAATCCGGTCTTCCCAATAACGTTGCGTGTTGAACCATGGAAACGCTGCCGGGAACGCGGGGTCGTTCCATCGACGTGCCAGCCACGCCGCGTAGTGAATCAGCCGCAATGTGCGGAGCGCCTCGACCAGATGAAGTTCGCGCGGCTCGAAGTCGCAGAAATCCTCATAACCTGCCAGCAAATCGCCCAGCGCCCGCGATGCCTCCGCGCGATCCCCCGGCAGCAGCAGCCACAAGTCCTGAATGGCCGGCGCCATGCGGCTGTCGTCGAAATCGACGAAATGCGGACCCGCGTCGGTCCACAACACGTTGCTCGGATGGCAATCGCCATGAAGCCGGATGCTTTTGATATCACCGGCGCGGTCGTAGCAGCGCTCGACGCCTTCCAGCGCCATGTTCACGACGGTCTCGTACGCTTCGCGGACGTCGTCCGGCACAAAACCGTGCGAAAGCAGGAAGTCACGCGGTTCGTAGCCGAAAGTTTGAATATCGAGCGATGGCCGTTCAACGTAAGGCTTGATCTGCCCAACCGCGTGAATCCGCCCGATAAATCTCCCCAGCCATTCCAGCGTCTGCGGCCGGTCGATATCCGGCGCACGTCCGCCGCGCCGCTCGAAAATGGAGAACCGATACCCCTCGAAGCTATGCAGCGTCGCGCCGCTTATGGTGCGGGCGGGGACGGCCGGGATTTCGCGCTCGTAGAGCGTCGCCACGAACGCATGCTCTTCAAGGATGGCGTTGTCGGACCAGCGCTCCGGCCGATAAAACTTCGCGACCATCGGCGGCCCGTCTTCCATGCCGACCTGATACACGCGATTTTCGTAACTGTTGAGGGCGAGCATGCCGCCGTCGGTGCGTTCACCAATCGGCATCAGGACGCTGTCGAGCGCGTCGAGCATGCGCTCGGGCGTGAGATCGGCGAAGGGCGGAGCGGGCGGGTTTGCGGTGTCGCCAGAGGAGGTTGGGTTCTCGTTTGGCGCGCGCGGTGCATCGGAATGGTTCGGGTTCATTCCAGCATTGTGACGCGCATCGCCGGGGGAAGCATCAGCGACGCGCGCTTATATCGCGCTTAATTCTCCAGCGCGCTCAATGCATGAGCGCGTTGGTCGGCCGGACGAGTTCGCCGGTATCGATCAGGTCTTCGAGGAAGAACGGTTCTGTGTTGAGCAATTCGGACGTGCCGGGTTCGTCGGCGTACCAGGCAACCATGGCCATGTCGCCAAGAATCCGCATGACGATGCCGCGTGCGCCTTGTGGCACGGCGATATGGACGGAGCGAACGATTGAACCGATTTGCATGATGACTCCCCGAAATGTGCCGGCAGATACCTGGGTGATGTGATGCGTGCCGGTCGGTTCTGGATGAAGCACAGGATTCTAAGGTCTGTGCACGAGACTGCCATGCCGCGTGTGTACACTGCAGAAGAGCGATGAACCGTGGCGTGTACCAATGATTTCGGCTCAATGGTTGCTCTACTTTAGCGCATCGGTTCTCGTTGAGCGGCATCTCCCGTCGTTTCTAAACGACGCAAACGTAATACATGATTTAGCGAAAGTTTTCTGAAAGCATTTGGGCCGTGCGTCGGCGAGACACTTGGGTTCCCGGTATCGTTACGCGTTTCGCCACTGGGAAATCTTTTTGTGACTTCATCGCCGGCGTCCAAGTTGTCTATCGATCCAACGCCTTATCTCGAACGCGGATCACGCGCTTACTGGCACGCTTCGATTGCGTTGCTGTTTGCAGGCTACGCCACCTTCTCGCTGCTTTACTGTGTGCAGCCGCTCCTTCCTGAGTTCACCAAAACGTTTGGCGTGAGTCCGGCGCAAAGCGCGTTGTCGGTATCGGTGGCGACGGCTGCGCTTGCCATTGCGATCTTTGTCGCGGGCTTCGTTTCCGAAGGATGGAGCCGCCATAAGCTGATGACGCTGTCGCTGACGATCTCTTCGCTCCTGACGATCATCGCCGCGTTCTTGCCGAGCTGGCACGGCCTGTTGATCGTGCGTGCGCTCGAAGGCCTCGCGCTCGGCGGCGTGCCGGCCGTCGCAATGGCATATCTCGCGGAAGAGGTGCATCCCGATGGCCTCGGCCTCGCGATGGGGCTTTACGTCGGCGGCACGGCAATCGGCGGAATGTCGGGGCGTGTGATCAGCGGGATTCTCGCGGACTTCTTTTCCTGGCGTGTGGCGATAGGCGGGATCGGCGTGCTTGGATTGCTCGCCACGCTTGCGTTTCGTGCGTTGCTGCCGCCGTCCAGGCGCTTCGTGCCGCGCGTGGGCATGGGTTTTACGCATCATCGGACGGCGTTGACAGGGCATCTGAAAAACCGCGGCTTGCCGTTCCTGTTCCTGATGGGTTTCGTGCTGATGGGCAGCTTCGTCACGATCTACAACTATGTGGGGTATCGGCTGATCGCGGCACCGTTCAATTTGAACCAGACGGAAATCGGCGCGATCTTCGTGGTGTATCTCACGGGCGTGGTGGCGTCGCCGTGGTCCGGAAAGATGGCCGATGTCTTCGGGCGCGGCCGCGTGCTGATCGCGGCGCTCGTGTTGATGATCGCCGGCGTGGCGATGACGCTCTCGACCTCGCTGCCTGTGGTGATCGTGGGCATTGCGTGCATGACGTTCGGTTTCTTTGCGGGTCATTCGGTTGCAAGCGGATGGGTCGGCCTGCTGGCAAAAGGCGCGAAAGGGCAGGCCGCCGCGCTGTACTTGCTCGCGTATTACATCGGATCGAGCGTGCTGGGGTCGTGGGGTGGCCATTTCTGGACCATCGATGGCTGGCGCGGCGTGACCGGTCTTGTCTTTGTTTTGCTGGTCATCGGCGTGGGCGGGGCGGAATACCTGCGCAGGCGCGAAAAACGAGAGCAGCGAACGGTCGTTTAGATTCGCGCGTGAATGTAACGAAAGTCCGTTGTAAATTTCTTCATACAAGGGTTATTCCGTATCCGCTTAAAAGATCGTGACGTCAAGCCCCGTCAGCTAAGGAACCGGGGTTGGAGGGCGGCAACGTTTGCGCACTGCAGCATGTTTAAAGCGAAAAGCGCGTCCTATACTCAAATCGAACGTGCGACGTCTCACGCATTCAGGTGGACGCTGAGCACGGACGATGGGAGACGAGTATGACCACCTACTTCACGATCGGCGACTTCATTCTGATCATCCCGATGGCGCTCGCGGGGATTCTCTTTTTAGGCGCGGTTCCGTGCGCCACGCAGTTCCGCAAGAACACGCTACGCGTATTCGGTGCACTGCTGGGCGTGCTTGTTGCATTCCTGCTGGTTGAAGGACTACCGGCGCTAGTTTAGAAGGCTTGAAATCCGAATGGCGCGCGAATCGAAATCGTTCGGTTCTCGCACACGCTGGACAGGAACTCGACGCTCGATGAGCGTTGTTCCTGTGTTCCCGCTGAGCCCTGCGGGAATGTCCCATGCTCACGTTCCTGACGCCTGTCATGAAACGTCGACCGTTGATATGCTCCTTCTTGAATGACTTAGTCGCATCCGCCGAGCGGTGGCGTGCGTAAATAATGTCATTCGCTGTCCCAGTCGATGCCGTCCAATTTCAACGATAAAAAGACATCGAGGATTCCATGCCCTTGCTCACCGTTGCCGTCATTGCGTTTGTTGCGCTCATCGTTATCTTTTCGGCGGTCTGGGCGTGGCAGGTCAAATCGAAGAATGCCGGGATGATCGATCCCATCTGGGCGATGTCGCTCGGGCTACTTGCCGTGTTTATCGCCGTGTTTTCGGAAGGCGAGTTGCATACGCGGGTTATCGTGGGGATTGGCGGGCTTGTGTGGGGCATGCGGCTCGGCATTCACTTGTGGAAACGCAATGCCGGTCATGACGAAGACCCGCGTTATCACAAGTTTCGCGAGCAATGGGGCGCCGACGCCAACAAGAAAATGTTCTGGTTCTTCCAGCTTCAAGTCGTCATCTCGATGCTGCTGTCCATCGCGTTTTTTGTCCCGGCTTATCGCCTGACGCCGCCGGGTGCGCTGTGGGTGGCGCTGGCGGTGCTGGTCTGGGTGGTATCGATTGCAGGCGAAGCGCTTGCCGATCATCAACTGCACGCGTTCAAAGCCGATCCGTCCAATCACGGCAAGGTCTGCCGCGCGGGTTTGTGGAAATACTCGCGGCATCCGAATTACTTCTTCGAATGCGTGCATTGGGTTGCGTACATTCCGCTGGCCGTAGGTAGTGGATCATGGATCATCGCGATGCTTTTGCCTCCGGTTCTGATGGCGTGGCTCTTGATGAAAGTATCTGGCGTGCCTATGGTGGAAGCTGAGTCCGCTAAAAAGCGGGCGGGATATGCCGATTACATGCGTACGACCAGCGCATTGATTCCGTGGCCACCGCGTCAGTCATAAACAATAATAGCGAGGAGTATTTCCATGAGCGATCTGTCATCCCAGGCGGCTATGCCACAGCCACAAAAACAGGAAGCGCCGGTGGACGGCCGACTGATCGACTGGTGTGAGCGTGGCCGGATTCCGGACTCGCTCGTGCGTCTGGGAATGCGCCGGCTGATGAAACAACGTCTGCGCGACGAAGGTTTGAACGACGGCGAAGCGCGTTCCAAGCGTTTCAATCGGTTGGTCGATGAACTGCGTGCAAGTCCCATTGCTATCGAAACGCAGGCCGCCAATTCGCAGCATTACGAAGTCCCGGCCGAGTTTTTTCACGGGCATCTGGGCGAGCATCTGAAATATTCGTGCTGCTTGTATAGAACGGGCAAGGAAACGCTTGACCAGGCTGAAACCGCGATGCTCGAAGAGTACGCCGTGCGCGCGCAACTTTATGACGGCCAGCGCATTCTCGACTTGGGTTGCGGTTGGGGATCGTTATCGTTGTGGCTGGCTGAAAAGTATCCGCGCTCGCAGATCGTGGGGTTATCGAATTCGCTCGGGCAGCGCGAGTTTATTGAAGTGATGGCGGCCGAGCGTGGCTTGACGAACTTGCGCGTGGTGACGGGGAATATCGTCGATTATCAGTTTGACGAAGCGGTGCTTGGCGACGGGTTTGATCGCGTGCTGTCGATAGAAATGTTCGAGCACATGAAGAACTATCGTCTATTGCTTAACAAGGTTTGCGGATGGATGCGCGAAGACGCGAAGCTTTTTGTGCACGTGTTCGCGCATCGGACACTGGCTTATCACTTTGAAGTGAAGGACGGCAGCGACTGGATGTCGAAGTACTTCTTCACTGGCGGGACGATGCCGTCGGAATCCTTGTTGCTGCATTTCCAGGACGACCTGACAATCGACCGGCAATGGTGGGTGAGCGGCGCGCATTACGAAAAGACCGCGAATCACTGGCTCGAAAATCTCGATGCCGCGCGCAACGAATTGATGCCGTTGCTGGTTCAGACATACGGCGCGGCTGATGCGCCCGTCTGGTTTCAGCGCTGGCGCATGTTTTATATGGCGGTTGCCGAGTTGTTCGGTTATGCAAAGGGCAATGAATGGGGCGTCGCGCATTATCGGTTTGCGAAGCGGCGCGGGTGATCATCGTGCGACCATCAGCGCCGGACGCTTGCTGAACCAGGGCCGTGCAGCTTCGAGTTGCGCGGCCAGTCTGAACAACGTCGCGTCTTCGTTGCGGCGCCCGGCAAACTGCACACCTATAGGCAAGCCACGCGCGTTCCAGTAAAGCGGCACGGACATGGCCGGCTGGCCGGTGAAATTGAAAAGCTCGGTGCATCCGGCCCAGTCGAAAGCCTTCTTCGCCGATACCGCCAGCATTCGCCGCAACAGGGATTCCACCGGGACGGCGGTCAACACACCCATCTGAAAACGTTCGAACTGCGTGGGCTGCCTGGCTCCGATCTTGAACGGCGCGGCGGCGAGCGTGGGCGTGAGCAACACGTCGTAGCGGGTCATCAGCGCGTCCATCCTTGCAATGACCTGGCGTTGCAATTCGAGCGCCGCGGGCAAGTCCTTCTCGCCGATCGACCGGCCGATATGCGCCATCGCCCAAGATGCAATCTCGAAGTCAGCGCGCTTCGGCTTCTGGCCGCTGACCTTGGCGGCCTGCAGCACGATCTCTTCGGCTAATACCGCCCACATCACGAGGAATGCGTGCGCGATGGCATCGAAATCCAGTCCGAACGATGCCGGCTCGATGTGGTGGCCGAGCGACTCGGCGAGCTTGGCGGCATCGTCGAGCGCGCTTTTTACATCCGCCGATAACCCCGCCGCCAGTTGCGGCTCGGCCATATAGCCAATGGACGCTGAAGTGTTCCCCGGAAAGATACCCGCGTTCGCGCGCGGTCTCGACTGTCTCGTTGAAGAGCAACACCAGCACGTCGTGTTCGAGCAACCGGTCGCGGTTCTTGCTGAACGTCGAATGGTCC
>NZ_JBSIPA010000390.1:0-6229 GCF_053574605.1 Caballeronia sp. M23-90
TCGCGAAGAACCCGAATTACTGGAATGCCGGTTACGTGCAGCTCAACCAGGTGACGTACCTGCCTATCGAAGATGAGAATTCCGCCGATGCCGGCGCGCTCAGCGGAAACAGCGGTCGCGCCGAAAAGCGTCCATTCGATGTCACCAGCCGCGTCGACTGATCGGCCGCGAGAAACTCGATGCCGTTCGTTGCATGACGCCGCAAAAACGCCGCGACCGACACCTTCAACGCGCCGGCGATCTTGTGCAAGACCTTGATGGACGGCACGCTGCGGGCCGATTCGATCTGCGCGAGCATCGCACGGGAAACGCCGGATGCGCGGGCGAGGGCGTCGAGTGAAAGCTGGCGCTCCGCCCGCAGCCTCGCCAGGTTCACGCCGACAAGATATTCCAATGCGTCGCTTGCTTCCTGAGCGCTCGTCTGAGGAACGTGTTCCTCAAGATGGATTTCCGTCGATGTCGCCCGCGTTGCCTCGGCGCGTTCGGCCGGCTCGCGTGCGTCGTACGATTCGCGCACGAGTTCCAGCGATGAATAAGCCGGTGCAACCATGATGAGCCTCCATTCGGACATGCCGCGCAGACCGGCGCGGCATCGGTGAAGGAAAGACTAGCATCGGCAGAAGTTGCATCAAACGAAGATATCGTCACACCGTTATCAGGCGCGGCAGGATAGTTTTTTACACGGCGGTTCGCGATGGAGCCAGCGGCGCGGATTGAAATTGCGGTTGCGCCCATGCTTGTGTTTGTGCAAACCATCCGTCGATACGCCGCGTCACCTCATCCAGCGATCCGGGCTCCATGTGCAAGCCCAGTTTCGAGCGGCGCCACAGGACGTCGTCGGCGCAGGTCGCCCATTCGTTGTCGCGCAGATAGCGCAGTTCGGCCTCGTAAAGGCCTGGCGCGATGGCTTCGCCCAGACCAGTCAGCGAGGTTGCATCGCCGAGCAGCTTTTGGACACGGGTTCCGTAAGCGCGTGCATACCTGTGAGCCAGATCCGCCGGCAGCCATGGCTTGTTCTGCTTCAACGCGGCGAGGAATCTGTCGAAATTCGCATCGGCGATATCACCGCCCGGCAGCGGCGCACCTTCCGTCCAAGTCTTGCTTTTGGCGGGAGACTGGAGCGCGTCGCCGAGTTTATCGACGGCTTCTTCCGCGAGCTTGCGAAAGGTCGTGATCTTTCCGCCGAACACCGATAACAGCGGAGCCTGGTTCGCGGGGGTATCGAGTTCGAGCAGATAGTCGCGCGTAACGGCCGATGCGTTTTCCGCGTTCTCGTCCTCGAGCAAGCCGCGCACGCCGGAATAGCTCCAGCAGACGTCGCCGGGGCCGATGTGCTTCTTGAAGTACCGGTTAATCGACTCGCACAGGTACGTGGTCTCTTCGGGACTGATGGTCACCTTCGATGTATCGCCGTGATACTCCAGATCCGTCGTGCCGATCAGCGTGTAATCGTGCTCGTAGGGAATTGCGAAGATGATGCGCTTGTCCGGATTCTGGAAGATGTATGCGTGGTCATGTTCAAAGAGGCGGCGCGTGACGATATGGCTGCCCTTGACGAGGCGCACGGTATGGCGCGTGTGTGTGCCGCTGCCAAGCGATCCTTTGAGCAGTTCGCTGACCCACGGACCCGCCGCGTTAGCGATGGAACGCGCTTGCACGTCGAACGTCGCACCGTGGTCGTCCACGAGCGTGGCATGCCACACACCGTCGTTGCGCGCCGCGCTGACAAGCCGCGTGCGGGTCTTGATCACCGCGCCGTGTTCCTGCGCATCGACCGCGTTCAGCACGACCAGGCGCGCGTCGTCCACCCAACCATCGGAATACACAAAACCGCGCTTGATCGAATCGATGAGCGGCACGCCGGCGGGGTGTTTGCGCATGTCAATGCCTCTCGACCCCGGCAGCAACTGGCGCCGCGCGAGGTGATCGTAGAGGAACAGGCCGGCGCGGATCATCCAGGCCGGGCGCAGGTTGGGCATGTGCGGCATCACGAAACGCAGCGGCCACATGATGTGGGGCGCGGCGCGCAGCAAGACTTCGCGTTCCTGCAACGCCTTGCGCACGAGCGAGTATTCGCCATATTCGAGATAACGCAGGCCGCCGTGAATGAGCTTGGTGCTCGATGACGACGTATGCGACGCCAGATCGTCCTTCTCGCACAACAGCACGCTCAAACCCCGGCCCGACGCGTCGCGTGCAATGCCCGTGCCATTGACCCCGCCGCCCACGACGAGCACATCGAAAAGATTATCTTGCATCGCTTATTCGCCTCATTTGCCTTCGCCGCGCTCCGGCAGAACATAAATGTTCGAATTCGAAATTTAACGAACAAAAACGAAAATGTAAAGTCGGCTGATCGGCTAACGCTTCGTTTTGGCGAATATTCTCGGTTTTCGGTCGTTTACCAGAGCAACAGGCCGTTTGGCCGAGTGGCGCGAAGGCGGCGTCAGACCGATACTGTGGAAAGTGAAAACCGGGAGTAAAGACAATGCGAAAGTTGCTGGTGGCAGGCGCGTTTGGGGCGCTGGTGCTGGGCGGATGTGTTTCGACGCCCGATATGTCGGGGTCGATGGGCGCGCCTTCCTTGAGTGCGCTGCAGTCCATGTGCGGTTCGACCGCCGTGGATTACGGCGCGGATGCGCAGAGCGTGTACTCAGCGTTATTCGATGCGTATGTGGCGCAGAAGCGCGGCAAGGTATCGAAGGATCAGTTCTGCGCGTTCCAGGCGGGGATCGCGGACCAGCATTCGGCGTTCGCGGCCAGCCGCACGACCGAAGCGCAAAGCGCATGGGCGACGTTCTTTACCGATCAGCGGGCGCAAGCGCTCAGTTGGCGCGCCGCCGTCGATCCGACGTTGCGCGCGGGCTGAATGAACAAAGGCGGGTTAAACGAGGCGAGGATTACGAGTACCGCTTGATTGCCTTCATCGTGGAGTCGCCAGTAGCCGTGAGGCTCCAGAGCTGAAGTCCCGATGCGAGATTCTCCAGTTGCACGAGCTGACGCTCGAGGAGGGCGTCGAGTTCGTCGCGAACCATGTCCATCTGGTTGGGTGCTTCCTGTAGCAGGAGCAGCGTGGCAAATTCGTGCGGACTGAGCATCGTGTTCTCCATGACGCGTTAAGCGAGGCAGGAACTTCGAGCCGGCAGACCTATGGCGAACAGCCGCTTCCTGAGCCTTGGAAGGCGGCGCTGCGTAGCCGGGATTTGATTGTATGCAAGCGCCGCTCGAGTGCCAAACGCTTGCGCAAAATAATGGGTTTGACTTTTGGGAGGCGCGAAAGCGGTTCGGCGGGAGCGGGAAAACGTAGAAATTACCTGAGGTTCGTGCCGCAGCGCACACATCGATTTCGGTTGCGCTCAACGAAACCTTACTCGGCGATGTACACCTGCGTGTTCGCAGCCGTGAGCGTTTCGGCCATTTCCGGCGGCGTGGGGGCATCGGTGAAAAGCGCGTCGATCTGGTTCAGATGACCGAGCCGGACAAGCGCCGGACGGCCAAATTTCGAGTGATCGGCGGCGAGGAAAACGGTGCGTGCGTGATTGATGATCGCTTCGGCCACGCGGACCTCGCGGGTATCGAAGTCGCGCAGTGTACCGTCCGGTTCAATACTCGACGCCCCGATGATCGCAAAATCCACCTTGAACTGACGGATGAAGTCGATGGCAAGCTCGCCCACAATGCCTTTGTCCCACGGACGGACAATGCCGCCGGTGATCAGCACTTCGCAATCGGGGTAGCCGCTCATCATGGCCGCCACGTTGAGGTTGTTCGTTATCACGTGCAAGCCGCGGTGCCGGTTCAGCGCCCGGGCAACTTCCTCGGTCGTGGTGCCGAGGTTGATGAAGAGCGAAGCCTGATCAGGAATATGCGATGCAACCAGCGCGGCGATGCGGCGCTTTTCATCGTGGAACATGCGCTGACGCGCCGTGTACGAGACGTTCTCCGAACTGGTCGGAAGGCTCGCGCCGCCGTGGTAACGGCGCAGCAGGTTCATGTCCGAGAGCCAGTTGACGTCGCGGCGAATGGTCTGTGGGGTGACGTCGAAATGTGTGGCCAGGTCCTCGACGGTCACGAAGCCATCGCGTTGCACCCAGTCGAGCAGCTCTTGCTGTCGTGCGTTCAAGGTGATGCGGGGATCTCGAGTCATGGCGTCCGTACGTGCGCTTCAATGTCGTGAGGTGGCCGTATTGTAAGGGATAGGCCGCATCGACTGGACGATAAGGCCGTGCGGTATAGACATCCCCACAAGCAAACTCCTGAGGATGGCAAGGTTGATCGATGAACGTCGATATCTCGCAGCTTCAGGTATTACAACCGTCCCACTTGTCATCCCGCAAACAGCAGTGTCATTGCGCTTTGGCGAAATCGACTTGTAAGCAAGACCAGGCCGCGCTGTTCGCGCACTGGCAACTTACTCCCATGACTCGGTATGATTTGTGCTGAATTAAACAGTATCCGGAACTGACCCATGGCTTGAGCGGTCTCTCTTCGTGCCTGCAGCTTCGCTATAACCCGGCTAATATGCAGGCTCAAAGAAGTCCTCAACCACATGAGAACGCCATGACTTCGTTGTTCATGGCGTTGCCTGATTTTCGGCCGGTTTGGCTGACGGCGCGTTCAATACAGATTTGGGAGCGCGATATTTATGCACACTGAAAGTACCCATGTGATGCCTTGGCGGATCGAAGACATCGACCTGTCCCGGATCGACCGTCGCAAGGCGGCATCCAACGAACATCTGCTTTTGTTGCTATGTGCGGCCTCGTTCATCGAGAGCGGCACCGATCTCTACACGAGCAACCTGAGCACCTATTTCAACGACGATCCGGAAGTTTCCTCATGGCTCAACACCGAGTGGGAGCCGGAGGAAATGCAGCACGGCCGCGCGTTGAAGACGTACATCAACCATGTGTGGCCCGAGTTCGACTGGGACACGGCCTTCAAGAATTTCTTCGCCGAGTACTCGCTGACGTGTTCGGTCGAGGACTTCGAGAAGACCCGCGCGCTGGAAATGGTCGCGCGGTGCGTGGTGGAGACCGGTACGGCAACCTTGTACCGTGCTATCAATGAATGCTCTGACGAACCGGTGCTGAAGCAGCTCACAGACAACATCCGCACCGACGAAGTTCGTCACTACAAGCACTTTTTCCGCTTCTTCAAGAAGTACAACAAGATCGAAGGCAACGGCCGGTTCGCCGTGCTGGGCGCGCTGCTGCGACGCGTGATGGAAATCAAGAACGAGGATTCCGAGATCGCGTTGCGCCACGTTTTTGCCATCCGCTATCCGGATCGCGCGAACGATACAGCGCATAACCGCGAGCTGGCAGCGCGCGTGAACGCGCTGGTTCGACGCAACTTATCAGCGGATATGTGCGTGAAGATGCTGCTCAAGCCGCTGGACCTGCCCGCACGCATCCAGCCTAGCGTTCACTATCCGATCGCGAAGATCACGCAGCACGTTTTCTTCCGCTGAACTTCGCTGTGCGTGACGCCCGATCGATGGCCCGCTTTCGCGGGCCATCGTCCTTTCACGGAGTTCCATATGAACGATCCCTCGGCATCGGGTACACGCGACATCGAGCACGGCACGTTTGACGAATGGCCGTTGCCGCTGCGCGCGCTCTTCGACGGCACATCGATAGAAACGAAAGCGGGTTTCACTGCATCGCTTCTCGCCGCCGATGAAGGCCGCATCCGGACGTCGTTGTTGAGCGTCGGCGAGTTGTTCGCGCCGGACCCCGGCAGCTTGTGCTTTTCGTTGTGGCCGCAGTCGCGGGCGGCGCGGGTGATATCGAAGACCGGCGTGGCCACACTGACCTTCGTCTTCGATGAAGCGTTCTTCCAGGTGCAGCTACAGGCCAAGGTCGTGCCGTTAGCGGACTCGCCGGTGACGTGTTTTATCGCGACGATCGAGAGCGGTGAATGGCAGAAGGTTGCCTACGCGCGGCTCGTGCAGGGAATCGAATTCGCCTTTGCCGAGGGGCAGGAGAACGCCGTACTGGACCGATGGCGTCATCAGGTGGAAGGACTGAAGCGGGCCGCGAGCGCGGCCCCCTGAAACGAAAACAGCGGAGCTAAAAAGCGCCGCTGTCTGAACTCACCGCATCGATTAACGCCCGCGTTGACCCGTGCGCGGCGTATCGCGCCGGCCAGCACCGCCGCCTTCAGTCCGCGGCTTGCCGCCCAGCAACGCGCCAGCCGGTCGTGCGCCTTCCGGCTTGCGCGGAGA
>NZ_JBSIPA010000391.1:0-6222 GCF_053574605.1 Caballeronia sp. M23-90
CCGGCATTCAGGGCGTGCGCTGGTACGCGGTGCACTGCAAGGGCGCGGCTGCGCACGCCCTGGATGCCGGTGACTACACCAAGAGGAATATCGGCGAGTTCGAGCAACGGGCCTTGTTCGATGTGCAGTTCAACGAACGCATGCGCATTCTCTTGCACGGCACGTGTTTCGATCGCAGGAAACGCGTCACGATGCGCCGCGAGCGCAGCAGCGAGCGTGATGCCGTTGCTGTCTTTTGCTTGTCCGTAGTGTTGGAGCAAGGCTGGATCGACGAACGCACTCGACCCCATCGCGCCGGGTTGGAACCGCGTGCCTTCTTCGTTGGTCCATGCAACGACTTCGAACGGGCGGCGCGTCCGGATGTTGGCCTCGTTCAATGCAGCAAGACATTCGAAGCCTGCGAGCACGCCATAACATCCGTCGAGCTTGCCGCCGGTGGGTTGAGTATCGATATGGCTGCCCGTCATGACCGGCGGCAGATCTTGCAGACCTTCGCGACGGAAAAAGAGGTTCGCGCAGGCATCGGTGCGCACGGTGCAGCCGAGTGCGATCGCACGCTCGACCAGGTGGCGGCGCGCTTCAACGTCGATTGTCGAAAGCGCCGGCCTGTCCACACCTCCATCATCACGCGCGCCGAAGCGCGCAAGTGTCTGGATGGATTCAAGAAGGCGCGTTGCGTTGATGCTGGATGCGGTTTTGAGCGCGTCGTCCTGAATCATTCAACCCCCGCGACGGAAGTCAGGCTGCGATCGAACCAGGGCTTCAGGAACTGCTGCAAGCGCGGCGTACGCGTGTTGCCGAAGAGTTGCTCGGGCGGCCCCGCTTCCACGATCTTTCCGGCCTCCATGAACACCACTTGATCCGAAATCTTTGCGGCGAAGCTCATCTCGTGCGTGACCATCACCATTGTCATGCCGTCTTGCGCAAGAGAGCGGATGACGCTCAGCACTTCTTCCACGAGTTCGGGGTCGAGTGCGGACGTGGGTTCATCGAGCAACATGACTTCGGGTTCGATGGCCAACGCACGCGCAATTCCCACGCGTTGTTGCTGTCCGCCGCTCAACGACACCGGATACGCATGCGCCTTTTCGACCAGACCGACGCGCTTGAGCGCTGCAAGCGATTGCTTGTGCGCATCGCCCTTATCTGCCTTTTTCGATAACACCAGTGGCGCCGCCACGTTGCCGAGCACGGTCATATGCGGCCACAGGTTGAACTGCTGAAATACCATCGAAACTGGCCGTCGCACGTCCGCAATGCTCTTCTCGCTATCGCGGTCACGTTCGGCACGGCCTGCTGATCGATACCCAAGCAACTGGCCTTTGATCCAGACCTCGCCTTCATCGTAGGCTTCGAGGAAGTTCATGCAGCGCAACGCCGTCGTCTTGCCGGAACCCGACGGTCCAATGAGCGAAACGATCTCTCCACGCTGCACGGTCAGATCGATGCCCTTGAGCACGCGATTGGCGCCATACGATTTACCCACAGCGCGAAGTTCGAGAATGGGAAGTGAGCTCATGAGGTTTTACGCGATGGAGCGATGAGCACCGACGCCCATTTGAAGGCAACGGCGACGCATTGCGTGAGAAGCCAGTAGCAGATGATCAACATCGCGTATGGACCGATGTACGTATAGGTGGACGAGACAATGTCGCTTGCAGTCATGGTCAACTCGGGCACCGTGATGATCGATGCAACCGCGCTTTCCTTGATGACGAGAATGGTCTGGTTCGCAAGCAACGGCATGACGAACGCAATGGCTTGAGGCAGTTCGATGCTTCGAAACGCTGACCATCGGTCGATGCCAAATGCGCGCGCCGCTTCCATATGCCCACTTGGAATGCTGGCCCAGCCTGCTCGGAAAATCTCCGCGAAATAGGCGGCGGAGTAGATCGCAAGCGAGACGATGGTCGCCTGCACGGCGGTCATCGTGACGCCTGTGACGGGCAGCCCAAAGTAGACGATCACCAGTTGCGAGAGGTACGGCGTCCCGCGAATGAGCCATATAAAGATGCGATACGGCGCGCCGAGCCGCTGTGAAAATCGAAGGCGCAACGCGTTCAGAACAAAGCCGCCCAAAGCACCAATGAAGGCCGCGACTACGCTGACCTCGAGCGTAACGAGGATGGCGTCGGCAAAGCGAGGGATGAGGGAGAGAAAACTGTTCATGTCGGTCACGCCCGCCGCGCCATGCGCCGTTCGATACCTCGTCCAGCGAGGGAAAGCATCGACGTGATCGCAAGATAAAAGCACGCAGCGAGCGTGTAGACCTCGAGCGGCCGATAACTGAACGAAGACAGTTGCTGCCCGACGCGCATCAGGTCGGTCACGGCAATCACCGACACCACTGCAGACGCCTTGACGATATCGATCATCTCCGAGACCAGCGCCGGCAGGGTCAACGCAACCACTTGCGGGATCTCGATGTGCCACAGGGTCTGGTGCCGCGTGAGGTTGAACGTCTTTGCGGCCTCGATCTGCCCGCGTGGAATCGCGGTAAATCCCGTGCCGAGAATCTGCGATTGATAAGCCGCCGTGTTCATCGATAACCCGATAGCCGCCGCGACCACCCCTGGAATCGCCCAGCCGAGACCGGAGGGCAGGTAATAGAACACCAGCAGTTGTGCGAGGACGGGCGTACCGCGAAAGACGCTGACATACACGCGTGCAGCCGTTGACAAGGTCCGGCTTTCGCTCGCCGACATCATGTAGATGAAGATGCCCGCGAAGAAGCCGCACGCTACTGCAATGGCCGAAAGCCACAACGTGGTGATCGCGCCGTCCAGTAATTGCGGCAGATAACTTGCGCAACGCGCGAGGAGATCGGGAGGGTTCATATAGATGAACGTTGCTTACATCGACGGTTCGGGAACGGCGTCCGAAGGAACATCCATGGTCGTGCCGAACCACTTCATCTGCAGCGCTTTCATGGTGCCGTCCTTGTTCGCACGCGCGATCCCATCACTGAAAAGCTTCAGCAGTGCGGCGCTGTCTGCGTCCTTGCGCGCGACCCACGCAAAGTAGCTCTTCGGTCCAATGCTCTGCGGCAGCACCGTGAACACGCCCGGACGTGACTTCAACAAGGGGCCGAGGTTCGCGACCGACTGCGCGACCGCATCGAGACGGCCGACGGCCAGGTCCGCATATGCTTCATCGAACGCGACGTATTGCTTGATCTGCTTGATGCCGGGACCGCCAGCGGCTTTCAGGTTTTTGTCGAGCGCCATGAGTGCCTGCAACTGGGCCGAACCCGTCTGCGAGCCGACGATCTTCCCGTTCAGGTCGTTCGGCGATTTGATGGACGCTTCGTTCGAACGCACGAGCACGCCGGCGGTGGCATCGGCAACAGGTAACGTGAAAGCGAAGTGACTCGCACGGTCCTTGTTCACGGTGACGGCGGTGATGACCATGTCGAAGCGCTTGGCGTCGAGGCCGGGCAACAGGCCCTGGAAGGGCAGGTCGAGTTGCTTGAGTTTTACATCGGGCAGCGACTTCAATACGTATTGCAGCAGGTCGGCGTCGTAGCCCACGATCTTGCCGTTTTCAATGGATTCGAACGGCGCGTAGCGCGCTTCCGTGCCGACCGTGATCTCCTTGTTTGCCTTTACGCGGGCGAGCAGATCGCTGCCCTGTGCAAACCCGGGTACTGATGCAATCAGCGCAAATGCGCCGGTCATCGACAGGGCAAACGTTCGAAATGGCTTATGCATGATGCTCCCGTGCGGCCGCGCCGCAATGATAGGTTAGTGAATTTTGTTCAAGTAACTTGAATTAAATTCACTATGCATGAAGCATGCCATGACATGGACGCTGGATTTCCCGTACACGATAGTTGCAACCTTGCACCGAAGTGGGATGCGAACGCGGTGACCGCACCGATACAGTGCTCGCCATGCACAACGCGGTCTTCAGGGCACAAGTTCGCTTGAGACCGGTTTGTGCTATTGCGCACAACTTTTTGTGGACGATGCCCAACAATCACCTTCGCCGCTACCTTCCTGCCTAATCACTTTCCCGGGCAATCTGAACTGTCTGAACTATTCAAACTGACTGCGACCGGTAGTTACTTAAGACAAAACGCCGAGCTTTTCCAGATAAGGCTTAAGCAGCCATCAAGCTGTCGTTTTCCGCCATCGCTGATCGCGCTTGTTGCTTGCTTCTGTCTTTGCGACCCTTAATTTTAATTAGTGTGATGAATAAGCCTGTAATCTAAATCTCACAAAATGTCACACTCTTGCGTTCGAGTAATCAATTCGATACGTTTAGAATCCCGGCGCAAAGGGGTTATATCGGCTTGTTAATCCGGATGGGCTATCACGGTACACCTGGAAAGCCATTGCTGTCATTGCCGAATCTTATATGGCCTAGGAAACTGCATGATTGGATATTGCGCAATAGCTGATCTGATTCGTGCACAACATGCAATGAATCGTGATATCGATCTGATTGAGCAATATTTACGGTCGATTGAATGTAACGAAATATGTTTTTCATCGTTTGAACAAACACTTATGGTTTAGTAGCGTATCGAGGACTATCAGTTTCCAAGTTGATCACTCTGTTCATGCGGGCGTGATTTCAGTTGAATTTGAATTGAATTTTGACCACTTATAGCGTGGAGGTAGAGCCTATGCCGAAATTAACCGGCTTTGAGACGACACATCAATACAGCCGCCCGCTTTGGTTTAATTCATCTGACAAATAATTTGAATTGCAGATTAACACGATTTGATTGCGTTAATCGCGTTTACCGCTGTCCGCAGCATGCAAGTGTTCGTTTCCGCGGAAATCACGCTTCTTCTGAAGACGTCAAGCCTCGTCGACTTTTTTCGTGAGGTTTCTAATCTTTTCCGCAACTCATAAAAAATGATAAAACTCAATAAGGCATTGTTAATCTGTTTCGCATCGAGCGCTGTGTTGAGCGCTTGCGGCGGTGGCGATAGTTCCGATACCGCAGCAGCAACAAGCAGCACTGCAGCAGCGGCCGTAGCCAGCGCAACGCCCGATTCGGCGAGTACCGCAACCGTTAATGACAGCAGCGTCGCTGCCGCTGCGCGCAGGCGCAAACCCTCGACTTCCTATCGATAAGACCGCGCCATCCGGTGGCATCGTCGGCATCGGTGGACATGCTCAAGTCGCGCCATTGTGCGTCCATTGCGCCGCGCGCCTCGTGCAATTGTCCCGCGATATGCACGGCGTCGCTGCCCAAAAGCAGACGCAGCGGCGGTTCGTCCACTTCCGCGATGCTCAGGATCGCCTGCGCGGCTTTCGCCGGATCGCCGACGGGCTTGTGCGAATTCCGGTACTCCAGCAAAGGCGCGATGCTCTGCGCATAGTCGGGACCGGGAGCGTGGATGGTCATCGAGGAACCCGCCCAGTCCGTGCGGAAACCGCCCGGCTCGACAATCGTCACCTTGATCCCGAGCGGCGCGACTTCCTTCGCGAGCACTTCGGAAAAGCCCTCGACCGCCCATTTAGCCGATTGATAAGCGGCCAGGCCGGGCGAACCGACACGTCCGCCTATCGATGAAACCTGGATGATGTGCCCGCTGCGCTGTGCGCGAAGGACCGGCAGCGCCGCACGCGTGACGTTCGCGACGCCGTAGAAATTGGTTTCCATTTGCGCGCGGAAATCGGCGTCGTCACCTTCTTCGATCGATGCAATGTTGCCGTAGCCCGCGTTGTTCACGACGACATCGAGACGGCCGAACGCGTTGACGGCTTCCTGCACGGCGGCGCGTGCCGACGCGGGATCGGTGACATCGAGTGCGACGGCGCGCACGCGCTCGCCGTATTGCTCGACAAGCGCGTGAAGGTCCTCAGGGCGACGCGCGGTCGCGACCAGACGATGCCCCGCCGCGAGAACCGCTTTTGCCAACTCGTGGCCGATGCCACGGGAACTGCCGGTGATAAGCCAGACTGACGACATGAGGTGCTTCCTTTTAACGATGAACGAGGTAAATGCGTTCACCGATTCTAGGAGCGAGCCCTCGGCGGCACTAATCCGATCGCGCCAACGTGCAATCGGATTGCGCCAGGCCGTTGGAACAGTCAGCCGTGGCCCTTCTCGCTGTCCAGATGCGCCATTTGCGCCGCGGCGTACCGGTCGCCCGCTGCCGCACCCTTCGGAACGGCCTGTTCGATTGCGGCGAGGTCATCGGCCGAAAGCGTGACGTCGAGCGCGCCCAGTGCTTCGGTCAGGCGCTCGCGCCGACGCGCGCC
>NZ_JBSIPA010000392.1:0-6210 GCF_053574605.1 Caballeronia sp. M23-90
TCCGCGATGGTCAGAAGGGCCGGATCGGCGTGACCGAACGCGCCGACGGCAAGCACGGCGCCGGCAGGAATGCGGATAAAAGTATGAATGGCGTCCCAGAGGGAGTCGAATGCGGGGATTTTATCGGCGAAAAATTCAACGATGGTCAGCGCCGCTGCCACACCGATCACCCACGGAGACGCCAGCACCGAGAGCGTTTCGGGCAGGTGGATCAGACCCAGCCGCTCGAACAAACCCGCCACGAATACCGTCAGATACAGTCGCAGCCCGCTGGCCCACGAGAGTCCCGCTGCCAGCGAAAGTGCTTCAAGCATCACCGCCTCCTTGCGCGCTGCTCACCCCGCGCCAGGCATCAGGACCGTCACGGCGTTCCTGAATTGAGTGTTTTACCCTTCGCCTGGATGAAGCATCGGGTGGGGATAATGGACAAAACATGAAGCATTCGGGCGCCAGGCACCGGATACTCCGAACCCGCTGGCTGTCTGAACCCATTATAGCCACGGCTGGCCCGCCGATGCAGCGCGTCATATTTCCTCTGTGTCGAGCACCCAAGTTCGCGATTCAACCCTTAAAGCCAAAGAACCGGTGAAGCGGAATGCACCACTGTTTAACGGCCGATTTATTGATTGTTTGAGCCGTTAATGCAGAAAAAACACTTGCAAGAGCACTGCAATATCCGTTGCGATCAATGTCCCGAGGACAATTTCAACCCAATAAGCCCGACCACGATCAACGCCGCGCTCGCGACCCGCGCCACGGTAAGCGCCTCGCCCATCATCACGATGCCGAAGATGAACGCACCGACTGCGCCGATGCCCGTCCAGACTGCGTAAGCGGTCCCGAGCGGCAATTGGCGCATGGCCATGGCGAGCAGCACGAAGCTGCCGGTCGCCGTCACGATGGTGAACACGGATGGCCACAGCCGCGTGAACCCCTCGGAAGTCTTAAGGCCCGCGGCCCACGCGACTTCGAGCAAACCGGCGATAAACAATAGAAACCAGGACATGGACATTCCCTTGAACGAAAATGGGGCCGTCCCCGGTGTGATCGATGCGTGCGTGGTCGTCCACGCAGCGTGTAATGAAAGCGTAATTATATCAACGATGACAAAACGCCGCATGTGACGCGTTTGATTACGCTGTTACGCAGCCCGCCGGGTTCTCATTCAGAAGGCGCCCTAAATAAAACCGTCGTTTATCGAAATCCTGGTTTAATCTAAGTCGTCAAGAGCGCCATAGAAAACTTCTCATGCGGAGTGTTCATGGAATTAGATGCCGTTTTGCTGTCCCGTTTTCAATTCGCGTGGGTCATTGCTTTTCACATCCTGCTGCCGGCGTTCACCGTTGGCCTGTCATGTTTTATCGCGACACTGGAAGTGCTCTGGTGGGTGACCAAACGCGACGTCTACAGGCGGCTCTCGGCGTTCTGGCTCAAGATATTCGCGGTGTCGTTCGGCATGGGCGTGGTGTCCGGGATCGTGATGCCGTTCCAGTTCGGCACCAACTGGAGCCGCTTCACCGATGCCACCGCGAGCGTGATCGGTCCGTTGATGGGGTACGAAGTCCTCACCGCGTTTTTTCTCGAAGCCGCGTTTCTCGGCGTGCTGCTCTTCGGCCGCAAGCTCGTGCCGCAATGGGCGCACGTGTTGGCCGCGTTTTTCGTGGCGTCGGGCACGGTGATCTCGTCGTTCTGGATTCTCGCGGTCAATAGCTGGATGCAGACGCCGCGCGGCTACAAGATCCTGCCAGACGGCCGCTTCGAAGTGACCAGTTTCTTCGACGCCATCTTCACGCCCTCCTTCCCATACCGCCTCGGCCACACGGTCAGCGCTTTTCTCGTCACGGCCGCATTCGTCATTCTGGGCGTGGGCGCCATGTACTTGCGTCAGCGACGGTCGCTGGAAGAAAGCCGCGTGATGACCAAGATGGCGCTGATCTTCCTGATGATCATGGTGCCGGTGCAGATGGTTATCGGCGATATGCACGGTCTCAATACGCGCGAGCATCAGCCCGCAAAACTCGCCGCCATGGAAGGACTGTGGGAAACCGGATCGCGCATTCCCGCCGCCATCTTCGCCATTCCCGATCAGGAGAATGAACGCAACCGCTTCGAAATATCGATACCCGTGCTCGGCAGCATTTATCTGACGCACGATCCAAACGGCGTCGTGCAAGGGCTGAAAGACTTTCCGCGCGAGGACCGGCCAAACGTTGCCGTGGTCTTCTTCGCGTTCCGGATCATGGTCGGCATTGCCGTGCTGATGTTCGTGCTGGTGCTCTCCGGCATCGTGCTATTTGCGCGCGGCAAGCTCGAAACCAGCCAGCGCTGGCTGCGATGCGCCACGTATGGCATGCCGCTCGGGTTTATCGCCGTGCTGGCCGGCTGGACCACCACTGAAAGCGGTCGTCAGCCGTGGACCGTCTATGGCCTGATGCGCACGAGCGATTCGGTCACGCCATCATTGAAGGCCGGCGATGTCGGGCTCTCGTGGCTGCTTTACGTGCTGGCGTACATCGTGATTTTCGGCTCCGGCTACATCCTGCTGCGACGCCTCGTGCGCCTCGGTCCCGCCGACGAACACATCGAAACCGATCACGACCTGCTGCAACCAGAGACGCGTGCGGCGCGGCCTTTATCGGCGGCATCGGCGAGTGCTGCGGGGGCTTCGGGCGCGGTCAAAGCCGTCCGGGCCGACGATGTCGTTCCGCCAGCCAGGAGACCATGATGCTCGACCTCGTGCCGATGTGGGCCGCCATCCTGGCGCTTGCCGTATTCATGTACGTGCTGCTCGACGGCTTCGATCTCGGCGTCGGGATGGTGTTCCTGCTCCGCCGCGACCCCGTAGAGAGGCAGTTGATGATCAATTCGGTCGCCCCGGTCTGGGACTTCAATGAAACGTGGCTGATCCTCGGCGGCGGCGGCTTGCTGGCGGTGTTTCCGCTGGCGTTTTCGATCATCGTGCCGGCGGTTTATTTTCCGATCCTGCTGATGCTGCTCGGGCTGATCTTTCGCGGCGTCGCCTTCGAATTCCGCGAGGTGGTCGGCGCGCGCAAGTGGATCTGGGACGGCGCGTTCGGATATGGATCGCTGATCGCGACGTTTTCACAGGGCGTGGTGCTCGGCATGTTCATCCAGGGCTTTCCGATACACGGCCGCGTTTTTATCGGCACGAGCTGGGACTGGATCGCGCCGTTTCCGCTCTTGACGGGCATCGGGTTGATCTTCGGTTATGCGTTGCAGGGCACGACGTGGCTCGTGCTCAAAACCGAGGGCGAACTGCAGGAATGGGCGCGCCGCATGGCAAAGAAGGTGTTGTTCGGCGTGATCGCGTTCATCTTGCTGATCAGCATCTGGACGCCGCTCAAGGACGCACGGATTTCGGAGCGCTGGTTCAGTTTTCCCGCAAGCTTCGTGTTTGCGCCGGTGCCGGTGCTGACAGTACTGCTCGTATGGACGTTATGGTCGGCGCTCGGCAAGAGAAAGGAAGTCGTGCCGTTCATGTGTTCGATCGGCTTGTTCTTCCTCGCGTTCACGGGCCTTGTGATCAGCTTGTGGCCGTTTATTGCGCCGCCATCGGTGACGTTATGGGATGCGTCCACAACGCCGCTTTCACAGCAGTTTTTGCTCATCGGAACGATGTTCCTGCTGCCCGTGATCGTGCTCTATGTAGTCTGGTCGTACTGGGTATTTCGCGGCAAAGTGCGCGGTGACATGGGTTATCACTAGGCGGTCACAGTTTCTGATCCGTGGCCTTTTGCAAGATCCGGCTCCACTTGTGTGCCTCGCGGCGATCGCGCATGGGCATTACCCATTTCGCTTGCGTGGTGTCGGCGACATCGAGCACGACCTGCCACGCCTGGCCCGCAGAACCTGCTTCCATGCGCGCGCCACGCAGGTCGGCAAAGATGTACATGCCGGTGCGCTCACCCACGCGAATCTCGCACAGGCGCTTGACCGCCGCTACCCTTACACCGCCCCAGTCGCCCTTTATCTCGTGCGTCCAGTCGCCGTCGTGGACATTGGGGGCGACTTCTTTCCATCGGAACCAGAAGTAGGCGGCAACGGCCACCACGATCAAACCCGCCACGATCGCGGCGCCGAGGGCAACGCCGAAACCGAACGCCGCCGAGATTTCGTGGAAGGACCAGAACGCGCCGTAAATCACAGCGACAAGAACGACAAGTGCAACGATGATCGGCATCGGCAAACAACCTTAAGTGCAAAGGATTTACTGCGTCTTGTGCTTCGCGTTCCAGTCCTTCAACGCCTGCAACGTATTTGCCACGTGCTGGTCCGGCGAGAGACTCGTGTATTCGTAGATCACCTTGCCATCGGGCGCGATCACGTATGAAACGCGGTTTGCCATGGAGTTGACGAGCGGCATGGACGCGTCATATTGCTTGATGATCTTCGAGTCGGCATCCGCGGCAACCGGGAATTTGCTGCGGCACTCGCTAACCGAAAACTTCTTCAGTGTGTCGATGTTGTCATGCGACACGCCAATCACGGTTGCGCCTTGCGCCTTGTATTCATCGACGGCATCGGCGAATTCATGCGCTTCAATCGTGCAGCCCTTCGTGAATGCGGCCGGATAGAAATACAACACGACCGGGCCCTTCTTCAACGCGCTAGCGAGTGAATAGTCGAAGACATTCCCGCCCAGCGATGCCTGCGTCGTGAAAGCCGGCGCCTGATCGCCCGGCTTCAGGGTTGCATAGGCAACCAGCGCATAAGCCCCGAGCGCGGCGCCTAGCGACAAACCCAGCAACTTCCCCGCAAACTTTCGTTTCATGACACTCCCTTCGTTTTGATTGGGTATTTTGTTCGGGTAATACGTGCGCGCTACTCCACCCGATGCGCGCCGAACCACGTGGCGGCCTCGAACTGCAACTCGGCAAGCACGACCGGCGTCAGTACAGCAAACCCGGCATTCGAGCCGGTACTCGAATCGAGCTCCGGCGCATCGCCCCGTTCGGCTGCCTGCGAGATCCGCAACAACGCGCCAAGCGGTCCGCTGCCTTCGACGATCGCGTCGCAAATCTCCCTGGACAACTTCAGCAACTGGATGATCTCGACGGGCGGCAGATCCACGACCACATGCACGAGCGAAAAGATGCCGGTCATGAAAGCCGCATCGGCGAATTCTTCATTCGATGGCTGCATGACGCGCGCCGCCAGCTCCATGAAGCGCGCGCGTGTGCCCACGAGCTGCACGAGCGGGTCCGAGCGCCACGGCAAATGGCGTCCATCGGCGTACAGCAGCAACTGCGTCCAGCGTGAAATCTGCCGCGTGCCGGTCGCCGCAATCGCCTCGCGCAGCGATGAAACCGGACGTGCCAGCTTGAACGCGCTTGAATTGGCAAGACGCAGCAGCTGCACGACCACATTTGGATTGAGCTTGAGTTCGGCTTCGAGTTCCGCAATCCCGGGTTCGCCCGACAACACGCCGAGCAATCGCAACAGCGCGGTGCGCGATGGATTCGAGCGTCGCGTCACGAGCACCTGCGGACGCGCGAAGAAATAACCCTGGAACAGGTCGAAGCCGAGCTTGCTGGCTTCATCGAAGTCCTGGTGGGTTTCGATCTTCTCTGCAATCAAGGTCTTGCCGTGACGCTTGAGCGTGGCCGCGAGTTCCGGAATATGGGCACGGTCAGCGGCGAGAAAGTCGATCTTCACGTAATCCACGTAAGGCAGCGCTTCGTGCAGCGGTTCGGTCAGCGCGACGACATCGTCGAGGGCGAACTGAAAGCCTGCCGCGCGCAATTGCTCGCAGCGCTTGAAAAGCCTGGCGTCGAAGGTGACGGTTTCGAGGATTTCGAGCACGAAGCGCTCGGGCGGCATGATGTGGACGATGTCATCGAACAGCAGGTCGCGGTTCATGTTCACGAAGCCGCGATGATCGCCGAGCACGGCCGACAGACCGATCTCACCGACCGTTCGCGCCACGACATGAGCTGTGGCCTGGACATCGTCGAAAATGCGCGCGCGATTGTCGGGGCTGTCGCGAAAAAGCAGTTCGTACGCATGCAGCGCGCCCTTGCGATCAATGATCGGCTGGCGCCCTAGATAGACACTTTCCGGTTCGCGCGCGAGCATCTGGATATCGCACGATCCGGCCCAGGCGCAACGCGTGGGCGAACGCCAGCTCGTGATGACTGCCGGAGTCCTGGCATGAGCGGCTACCAGACGCTAAGTCTTTTCGATATCGGC
>NZ_JBSIPA010000393.1:0-6207 GCF_053574605.1 Caballeronia sp. M23-90
TCGCCGACGCTCGCCATGTACGAAGCCACCGACCGCGCTTTCGCCACCGCTTATTTCCACTGGTTCTTCCTGATCCAACCGGAGCCGCTGCCCATCACGCGCTCCACATACGCATCCGGATGCGCGCCGATCAGCAGCTCGGGCAGCGGCTCCGGCTGGATCAGGAAGAACCAGTGGAAATAAGCGGTGGCGAAAGCGCGGTCGGTGGCTTCGTACATGGCGAGCGTCGGCGCGATATCGAGCAGCATCAGCCGGTCGACGGCTTGCGGAAAATCCAGCGCCATCCGGTGCGCCACGCGCGCGCCGCGATCGTGCGCGCAGACCATGAAACGCTCGAAGCCGAAATGCCGCATGACGGCGACCTGATCGGCGGCCATCACGCGTTTCGAATACGGCGTGTGGTGTTCGTCGCTCGGCGGTTTGCCCGACGCGCCGTAGCCGCGCAGGTCGGTGGCGATTACGGTGAAATGCTGCGCCAGATCTTTCGCGAGCCTGTGCCAGATCTCATGCGTCTGCGGATGGCCGTGCAACAGCAACAACGGCGGTCCGCTGCCGCCCTTCATGCCGAAAATATCGACGCCCGAAACATTGAAGGTGAACGGTTGGTAGTCTTCGAACGGCATGGCGTCTCTATCCGATGATCCGATGAACGGGAAAACGATTGTAGGCGTCCTCGACGATACTAGACTGCTCTCGTGCCCGAATCAGGGTAGAACCTGAAGACTTCCTCAGTTCAGGCCGGTCATGCGCGCTACAGCTTCGCCTATAATCGAACGATCGTTCGGCTTTCGTGCTCAGCTTCATATTCAATCAGGAGACTCGTGTCATGGCACTCCCCGCCGCTTTGCAACACCTCGCGCTGCCGGTCATTGCTTCACCGATGTTTATCGTCAGCTATCCGGATCTCGTGCTCGCGCAGTGCAAGGCGGGCATTGTCGGCTCATTTCCCGCGCTGAACGCCCGGCCGGCCGAGTTGCTCGGCGAGTGGCTCACGCAGATCAACGAGGGCATCGAGGCGCACAAGGCGGCGAATCCCGGTGCGCCGGTCGGGCCGATTGCGGTGAACCAGATCGTGCATCATTCGAACGCGCGGCTTGAAGCCGATGTACGCGTGTGCGTTGAGCATCGCGTGCCGATTTTCATCACGAGCTTGCGCGCGCCGGTGAAGGAGATGATCGACGCGGTTCACAGCTACGGCGGCATCGTGCTGCACGACGTCATCAATATGCGGCACGCGGAAAAGGCGCTGGAGGCAGGCGTTGATGGCCTGATCCTTGTAGCAGCGGGCGCCGGCGGCCACGCGGGGATGACGTCGCCGTTCGCGCTGGTCGGCGAAGTACGGCGCATTTTCGATGGACCCATCGCGTTGTCCGGCGCCATTGCCAATGGCGGATCGATCCTCGCCGCCCAGGCAATGGGCGCGGATTTCGCGTACATCGGCACGCGCTTTATTGCAACGCGCGAGGCCCATGCGCTGGAAGACTACAAGACGGCAATCGTAGGATCGAAGGCCGCCGACATCATTTACACGAACCTGTTCACCGGCGTGCACGGCAACTACATTCGCCAAAGCATCGTGAACGCGGGGCTGGACCCGGATGCGCTGCCTGCATCGGATAAAAACGCGATGAATTTCGGCGATGCCGCGGTCAAGGCCAAGGCGTGGAAGGAAATCTGGGGCGCGGGCCAAGGCGTGGGCCTGATGGACGATGTCCCGACCGTGGCCGAACTCGTGACGCGCCTCAAGCAGGAATACGACGGCGCGAAGGATCGGCTCGGGATCGCGCGTTGATTTTCGGCTGATTGGGCTAAATAAAAAAATCCCCGTCATGGTCCGGACCTGGCGGGGATTTTTTCAAGCGTGTTGCTCTAATCAGAACTTCGCGCGGATGCCAACGCCGTACGTGTTGCCGCTGGATATGCTCGTGTACTTGTCGTTGAGGTATGCCGCGTAGACATCGGTACGCTTGGACAGCGGATAGTCGTAGCCGAGCGCCCAGCTCTTGTGCGTCTGATCCAGGCCGCCATTGCTGCGCGAATACGCGTACGACGCCATCACCGAGCCAACGCCCACCGGAATCGTCACGCCGCCCTGCCCGGTGTTGACGTGGAACGTACCCGGATCGATATCGTTCTTCGTGTACATGTATTGCGCGAAGAACTTGACGTACTTCATGTCGTACGACGCACCGAGTTGAGCCACGCTCTGGCTCTTGTAGCCCGGTATGAAGGTCGACAGGTCAGTTGGTGCCGAGCTGAAGTTCACGTACTGGTACACGCCGGTCGCGGCAAACGGGCCGTGAAAGTAGAGGAACTGCGCGCTGTATTTCTTCGCGCCGTTTTCGCCTGCCTGGTTGCCGAGGCCGTACATCACGCTACCCGACAAGCCGCTGAAATCCGGCGTCGTGTACTGGACCGAGTTGTTCCAGCCCGAGTCGCCAACCACGCCCTGATCGGTCGTGTACGTAGGGAACGTGCTCTGTCCGAGGAACACGTGATACACCATCGGCGAGAAGGTGTAGGAATCGATGAACGGGTTGAACAGAATCGTCGATACAAACAGCTGCGTCGTCAGCCGGCCCGCAGTGACCGTACCGTACGGCGACTGGATGCCCACATACGAGTTGCGGGCGAAAAACGTATCGCCCTGAAAGCGGCCGTATTGACCGTTTTGCGCACGGAAAAAGCTTTCCAACGTGAAGATGGCTTTGTAGCCGTTACCCAGATCTTCGCTGCCCTTCATGCCCCAGTACGACGTCGACATACCGCCGCCACCCACGTTCCAGGCGCGGTCGCTGCCTGGAAACTTCGTGGCGCCCACCCATTCGTCGACCTGTCCGTACAACTGGACGCTCGATTGCGCTTGGGCGGAACTGGCGGCAAGCAAGCCGAACATGCCAGCAGTAACGGTCGCCTTGGCCGCGGCTTTCAGCACGCGGTTCACGGTTGGCTTCATGGACTCTCCTGTCGTATCAACGTTAAAACCGGGATGTCGCGAGCAATGAATGCCTCGCTCTTTATTTAACTGTTCTTATGAATGCCCGTTATGGACAACCTGATTCAAGCGTCACCCGGGCATGGCTCAATGACATGACTCTTGGCGTACGCTGAACGGTGTACGCGCTGATGGAGCTCACTCAGGGCGGAGACCATCTTTACGGATCATTTTTCCGGACAAAAATAACTTTGCTTATGCCGCGTATAGCGTTTTGAATAGGTTGCGCATGACGGACTTAAACGAAACGTGATCCGGCGCAAGCCGCCGCAGTTGAACCCGGTGATTGATTGCACGCATCGATTGCCCCGCGCGCCATACGCTACGGCGCAGACGCGCCGGTTACTCTGGAGCGGACATTGAAAATGCACGCAAAAATCAGACAGAGCGCATTGTTAATGCAGATGATTTTGGGAGGAAGGGAACTGCAGCCGGTAGTCTGGAAACTGTGGCGTCATTACGTCATTGCCATGCTTCCCGTAGACGACGGAATTGTTTTTTGTTTCGGATGAGAAAAGGAAACTGGCTTAATCGCCGCGCGTTCGAATCGGTATTAAAAAATGCGTGGATCGATTAATGTGCTTATGCACTATCACCGATTTTTAAACAACGAGCTTCACGTAGCTTCGACGATTCGGTTTATGGACTAATTGCGGTACGGGGAATTTGCGGGCGAGCGGGGATCGTCCGACGGACGACCCGATGCACGTGGCGTGCTGCGCTCTTCGTTGTAACGCGCGATGTCCGCGCGGATCGACCCTCCGCCATGCAATTGCGCGCCTTGATCGGCACGCGCTCCGCCACGGACTTCTGCGCTGACCGGCGTGAGTCCGGACCCGGCGGCAACGCGCTGGTAACCAAAAGGCCGCGCGCCACTGTCGACGTCGTCGACTCGCATCGCGCGTCGATTCACGGCTTGCCACTGCCCGTGCACATCGCCGCCGCGATTGAAAGCGCCATGCGCGAGCACAGCGCCATTCGAGCCGGCACCACCGGCGAACGCCACCGTTGCACACATTGCCGACGCCGCAACCAGACCGGCTGCAGCGGCGAGAAACAAGCGACGGGCGTGGCGGATTCGGATGAGCGACATGTCGATACTGCAGGGCGTCCGACTCGTTCCAGCGTGCTTTGGACGTGTGTTCCGTTTGCATCGCCGACCGGTTGCTGTCGGATGATCAGGACATTTCGTCTATACGATGACGTCCCGCCAACCGGTCTACCAGTCAATTTATTGTGCCCGGTGATCGGCGTCGAGCCAAAAAGTGTTAGGTCTTCCTGATGGTTGTAACACCATGTTACTTCACACTTTTTTGCCGATCCGGGTAAGTGCGGATGCCCGTTTTGTATGAGTGAAAAACAAGAATTCCGCTCTGGGACCAGTGGTACGCGGCTGGTCCTACCGGCCACACTCGAGCATCGAAACTCATGCGTTTGCCGCATTAATAAATCATTTAAATGAATTTGCATATTGAATGGCTATCCGGCGAAAATAGGCGTTCTCGACGCGTGTTCGAGCGGTTTCGGTCGTCCATGAGAGGCGTCGGTCCCCGTTAAGTACCTTTACGCCGCAAACTGCCAAGAATCGTCAATGACTCGCCCCAAGTTCCTTCCCGATAACTTCACCCTTGCCCTGATCGGCACAGTGATCCTCGCCAGCCTTTTGCCCTGTCGCGGTGCCGCTGCTGTCGGCTTCAACTGGCTGACGAACATCGCGGTCGGACTGTTGTTTTTCCTACACGGCGCAAAGCTGTCGCGCGAAGCCATCGTGTCTGGAATGACGCACTGGCGTCTGCATATCGTCGTCCTGCTGAGCACGTTTGCGCTGTTTCCGTTGCTGGGACTGGCGCTGAAACCCATCCTCACCCCACTCGTCACACCCGCGCTTTACATGGGCATCCTGTTTCTCTGCACGCTGCCCTCCACGGTGCAGTCGTCCATCGCGTTCACGTCGATTGGCAAAGGCAACGTGCCGGCCGCCGTCTGCGCGGCGTCGGCGTCCAGCCTGCTCGGAATCTTCATCACACCCGCCCTCGTGGGCTTGGTTGTAACGGACGGTGCCGGCCGCGCGGGATCTGCTTGGCATACGGTCGGCAATATCGTGCTGCAATTGCTGGTTCCTTTTATTGCCGGGCAGTTGCTGCGGCCTGTGATCAGCAAATGGCTCGACAAGAATCGCAGCATCCTGCGTTTTGTCGATCAGGGCTCGATTCTCCTGGTCGTGTACGTCGCGTTCAGCGAAGCGGTGAACGAAGGCATCTGGCACACCATCTCTTTGCAGACGCTCGGCGGCCTGGTGGTTGTCAACATCGTGCTGCTGGCCGTGGCGCTGCTGGTCACGACTTTCGCCAGCAAACGGCTCGGGTTCAACCGGGCGGACCAGATCACCATCATCTTTTGCGGGTCGAAGAAGAGCCTGGCGTCGGGGATTCCGATGGCGAAGGTCATTTTTGCCTCGCACGCGGTAGGCGCGGTCGTGCTGCCGCTGATGCTGTTCCACCAGATCCAACTGATGACGTGCGCAGTACTCGCCCAACGCTGGGGCGCACGCGATACTTCCGGCGAAGAAGCGAACCAGTCTCAAGGCGCAGGCGCGCAGGTTCGCCCATAAGCTCCGGCTCTTTGCTTCCCCTGGGAACATTTGCAGCAACCTGTTGCAGAATCAGCATAACCACTCCATCGAACCGAGCATCAAGCCGCCCCGTGCGGCTTTTTTGCTATTTGAAGTCTGTTCAGGCGTCCTGTCGACTCGGTCGAATGGGATATGAGTTGCTCCGCCGTCGGGCAAATCGACTGTTTCGCTTCGCTTCACGTCATATGCCGTTTGGCGGACTGGTGGCCGGGCATGTGCCTTGCCACACTTGAAGACAACGCATCGTCACGGGCAGCGAACGGCCCGCACGCGTTTCCATCAAGTTCTAATCGAAGCGGCCAGGATTTCATCATGCAAAGAATGACTGACGGCATCGCGACTTCGTCCGCGCTCGATCCGTTTTTGCGCGAGCTCCGCTTCAAGCGAGGCTCCGCCACAGACACAGCCCACGCTCTGCAGGCATTAATAGACGCCGGTCTCGACCGGCTGCCCCATAATTTGCACCGCGAAAACCTGCGCAAGGCTGGGTTGCTGTCAGTGCTCCTCTGTCGAACAGGAGCTTTGACATGTCTTCAACGCTCTTATCTCTTTAGCTAGTTGATAACTGATTCCGCAAAAA
>NZ_JBSIPA010000394.1:0-6149 GCF_053574605.1 Caballeronia sp. M23-90
CTTGAAGAACGGTTAACGAGCATTCTCACTTTCGCACATTCGGGCGAACACGAGTTCTACTTTCCACACTCGCTTCGCCATCTCCACGACGGCCCGTTTCCGGGGGGAGGCGTCCATACCATCTGCATAAATCATGCAGGAATTGAGTTGAATGATATGGACGCTCCCCACCTAACGTGGTGTTTGACGTTAATGGCACTGCCGCAACAGAAATGCAAAATAGGGTAGATCATATTAGCTTCGCCGGTTAATCAAAGGGGATCCGTCATGACACATACCGTCGTTGGTGTGGATATCGCAAAGAACGTGATGCAAGTTCACTGGGTTGATCCTCAGACGGGCGAGGTCGTGAATCGACCGATAAAGCGAGCCGCTTTTCTCGAATATTTTGCTAACCGCTCGCCTTGTCTGATAGGAATGGAGTCGTGCAGCGGGTCACAACATTGGGCGCGGCAACTGGTCCAGATGGGTCACCAGGTAAAGTTAATGCCTGCAAAGTTCGTGAAAGCGTTCAATATTGCAAACAAAAGCGATGCTGCCGACGCACGTGCCATATGGATGGCGACTCAGATGCAAAGCAAGCCTGTGGCAATAAAGACAGAGTCTCAACAAGCTGTCCTAGCATTGCATAGGATGCGTCAGCAGCTCATCAAATTTCGAACGATGCAGATCAATAGTCTGCGAGGCTTGCTCACCGAGTACGGCGAAGTCATTGGCACTGGCCGCGCTGCTTTAGAGAAAGGCATAATCGGAGTTTTCGCCCGACTATCAGATCGGTTGCCTATGATGTTGATCGATACGCTTCGTGAGCAGTGGAACGGGGTTGATGAGATCGATCGGCAAGTCGCGCAGATTGAACGGCGTTTAAATGAATGGATGAAGAACAATGAGGCCGTCAAGGCGATTGCAGCCATCCCGGGCGTCGGATTGCTTAGCGCGACGGCGGCGGTTGCAACGATGGGCGACGCAGGAACGTTCAAGTCCGGCAGGGAGTTCGCGGCGTGGCTTGGTCTTGTTCCCGCGCAGAGCGGCTCCGGAGGCAAGGTAGCGTTACTCGGCATAAGTAAGCGAGGCGATACCTATCTCAGAACATTACTCGTGCATGGCGCTCGAAGCGTTATCTATCATGTCAAAGAGCCCGGGGCGTGGGTGGAACAGATGAAACTACGGCGTCCACTAAATGTCGTCATAGTAGCCATGGCAAACAAATTGGCTCGAATTATATGGGCAGTGCTCGCCCATCAAAAGCCTTATCAGAAAGGTCACAAGAGCGTTCGACCCATCTGACACCCAGTTTAAAGGCACGATGCTGTAGGAAAGGATGGAGTGTCCAAAGTTGCGGCGGTATTTGAGTGTAATGACAGAGCAGGTCGGACCTGGGATTCACCAAGCCTGAAAATTTGTCTGAGCCACTGAGCTCGTGAGTTGAATGAGGCGTGAATCCGCGGATTTCATAGGGGCCCGCAGCGAAGCAGGCTGCAATAAGGCTGATGGTATGGACTCCCGCCCCCTCCGGGGCGACACTGACCGCACCAACTCCTGGGAGAACGTCAATGCCTACGCTTACCATCGGTCTAGACATCGCAAAAAACGTGTTTCAGATTCACGGCGTTGATCGCCACGGGAAAGTGGTCATTCAGCGAAAGCTTCGCCGAAGTGACGTGCTGAAGTTCTTCGCAAAACTCGAATCTGGTCTGATTGGCATCGAAGCCTGCCACGGATCGCATTTTTGGGCTCGTGAATTGACTGCCTTAGGTCATACGGTCCGGTTGCTACCAACGCAGTACGTAAAGCCATTCCTCATCGGCGGCAAAAACGATGCGAATGACGCGGCTGCGATCTGTGCAGCAGTCACTCGTGCGGGCATCCACTTTGTCGCGATAAAAAGTGCGGAACAGCAGTCGCTGCAATCGGTGCATCGCATGCGCCAACGACTGGTCCTGGAGCGTACTGCCAAGTCCAATCAGATCCGAAGCATGTTTGCCGAAGAGGGTGTGATCTTCCCGATTGGTCTTCCGCAGTTAAAAAAGGGGGTGGTGGCGCTGGTCAACGACCCCGATTCCGGCATCACCACTTTGCTAAGACGGCTTGGAGCAATGTACCTTGAGCAACTGAAGGCATTGCAGCAATGGCTCGACGAGCTTGCCACCGAGATAGCGGAGATATTCAAAAGCAATGAGGCCTGCCAGCGGCTCGCTACAGTTCCGGGAATTGGGCCGGTTATTGCGACTGCGCTCGTGAGCAGTGTGGGCGATCCCTCGCAGTTCAGGAATGGGAGACAGTTCGCAGCCTGGCTGGGGCTAACGCCGATGCAGAGATCGAGTGGAGGCAAAACGCGATTAGGCGGTATCACAAAGCGCGGCGACACTTATCTAAGAACTTTGCTTGTACAGGGTGCCCGCGCGGTAATGCACTTCGTGAGTCGGCGCAATGACAGTCACAGCCAGTGGATCAAATCCGTTATGCAACGCCGTCACGTGAGCATCGCGGCGATCGCCCTGGCGAACAAGACGGCGCGCATCGCTTGGGCCATATTGACGGGCAACGGCTGTTTCAGGGCTGCATAGCAGGCTTCAGATATCGAGTACTGTTTCATTTCTTCCGCGATTGCGCAAGAAGCGGCAAGCATGGCGAACCGGTCGGACCGGCGCTTGCAGATCCTGATATATCCGACGGCTGCAGTACGAAGCCAGAAGGCCGATGAGGAGCAAGCGCGCAGATTTCCATGATGGCTCGTGCGGCAGTAAGCACATCAGAAGCCGAATGTACGGACGCAGTCGTGACCCTCAAAATGCAAACCGATCTTGCTCATAGGCGGGAGTCCATGTACGTATGTAGAACTGCAGCCCATCCTGTCCGTCACGCACTGAAAGACCTGGCGCAAAGGGGGGCGTCCATGTAGATAAATTTATATTGAAGAAAAAGAAGCGGGGCACTTAACGGCGCTGGAGTACCGCTCGTTCAGCCCTTGGTGGAGTGCAGATAGTCGATGCAGCGTGCAACGGGCTCGACGTCTGCAAACTTGGCATCGATATCGAACAGATTCCATTCGACCGCTCCCGGCACGCGATCTCCGATGCATTCACGCACGGCGATCGTGCGAAAGCCCTCGGCCAGACCGTCGCACAGTGTCGTGCGCACGCATGCGGAGGCCGTTACTCCGGTGACTAATATCGTATCGACGCCAGCTGCGCGCAGAAAGCCGGCGAGATAGGTACCGTGGAAAGCGCTCGCGCGTTTTTTAATGAGCACTTGCTCACCGGCGATCGGTGCAATCCGTGAATCGATCGCCCATAGCGATTCATCGGCCTGATCGACCACTTCAACCGGAATCTTGTTGTGCCAGAGACCCATATCCGTATGGGGATTTGATCGGTCGGTCACCTGGTAGCAGGTGGTCACATGGATCACCGGATGGTTGTTTTCGCGGCACGCGGTGAGCAAACGCTGCACGCCGGGGATGATCTGTTCGTCGATGTTCTCGCAGGTAAATGGATTGCCCGGGCGAGTCCATGCGTTGGCCAGGTCGACGTTGATGAGCGCAGGTTTCTTCCCAAAACCTACACGTCGCTGAAAGCCACGTTCTTTGTACAGCTCGGTGGCCTGAGCAAAGGCTTGCGTCAACATGTCGGTCAAAGTTGCAGTAGTCATGATTTGCCTCGTATTCGTTTCAAATGGACCTCGCCGCTAGGGCAGGCAGGACGAATTTAGGCTGGCCATTAATGCTCGTCTAATGCCGATTGGGCCAGTCTTATTGCTTATTTTGGTATCAATGATCCTGCGTTTTGCGACAATTCGCATGAGGCGAGGCCGGCAAGTGTTTTCCGTGTATCAACCCAGATTTTAATGAAAAAAAATGTTTTAAATCAAACGTATAGATAATGTTCAAGCCTGCTTGTTCGGATTGTCGGGGTGGCGTTTGCTGCGTAAAATCAGCCCATTCCCAATTCCACCCCGGTTTTACGGGGTCCAGACTCTATGCTCGAACCGCAACCCAACCTCCCGTCCGACAAGGCCGGCCGAGAAACAGTCCGCATCGTCCTGCGCCTGGACGATGCGATTACGGCCTACCGAGCGGGCCAGGAGAGTGGGGTGCGCGCGCTCGATCTTGACAGACACCTGTTGGAGGACTTGGCTGCTGAAGGCTTGAGTGGTGAAGCGGTGCGCGACGTTGAAAGTGCGATGGCTCGCCTGATGGCGATGCGACGGGTGCCGCGGCGCCCCGACCGCGTCGAGCTCGCGATCCTCACCGCGCTCGCCGACACCTACGGATCCGAGGTGCTGACCAATGCGTCGCTGGGTTATGCGCTGCGCCTGGTCGCCCGGCACGGCGGCGTCGCCATCGTGCAACGCGTGCTCTGGGGCGAGTCGGCCTCCGACGCGCAATTGGCGGTGATGCTCACCGCGACGCGCGCCGCATTTACGCAGATCTCACTCGCCTTCACGGACGCGTTCCTCGTCGACGCGCATGCGGTGCTCGCGGCCTATCGGGGACCGCCGCGAGCGCCTCCGCCGGGCGCCTCGGCCCCGAAGAAAAGCGACCATGACTGAAGCGCTCACGCTTACCTACGGCTACACCGCGGAAGATGGGGTTTGAGGTGCAGTGGAACGGTTAGCGTTTTTTTGCGTAACCGTTCCACTGCGCTTCAAACCCCTACTAATCTCCGTTTGAATATTTAACGCGTATTCATTCAGTATCGATCGCGTATTGATTGGCGATCGTTTTTATATAACTTTGATTCGAAAGTCACAGGACAGGCTGCGTGATGTACGTTCAAGCCAAGGCTTGCCCGCCCATCTCGGGAGCGGCCATCAAGCGACGTTGGCCAGCGCATTCACGCGGACACTCAAACGTCGACTCCGCCGGACAACGGATCTTCGTGCGCGGATTATGTCAGTGGCTTCGTCGGCCACAACGGCCGTTGCGTAAGCCGGCCGTCGCGAATGTAGCCTTACGAGAAATTCGCACGCTCACATACGCCCCTTTCCTGTCACTCGGATTGGATCTACGACAACCGTCTGCTCGCGCCGGTATCCCGCTGCGAGAGGTCCCGGCGCTTAGCACCTCGCCGGCAACACCATCCCGCGGCACTCCCCAAATCCGATGCGTGCAGCGCCGGCCTTTTCGCACCAGCCGCGCATGATGATGAGGTCGCCGTCTTCGAGGAACGTCCGCTGTTCGCCGTCGGGCAGACTCAGTGGCTGTTTTCCGCCTGTGGTAAGTTCAATAAGGGCGCCGGCCTGATCCAGGGAGGGGCCGGAGAGAGTACCAGTGCCCAAAAGGTCCCCGGGCTGCAGGTTGCAACCGTTCACGGTGTGATGCGCAACCATCTGCGCGATCGTCCAATAGGCATGCCGGGAACTGGTGAGGCTGAGCCGTGCGCCTGGCGTGCGGGCCGCGCGCATCGCTTCCGTTTCGAGGCAGACTTCGAGTTGCACGTCAATCGCGCCGACTTCGCGCTGTTGTGCCGAATCCAGATAAGGCAGAGGTTGGGGATCGCTTTCCGGCCTGGTGAAAGGGACCCGATACGGCGCAAGCGCTTCCAGCGTGACGATCCAGGGCGAGATGGTCGTTGCGAAGTTTTTTGAAAGGAAGGGTCCGAGTGGCTGGTATTCCCAAGCCTGAATATCACGGGCTGACCAGTCGTTGAGCAGGCACAGGCCGAAGACGTGCGATTCAGCCTCGGTGATCGGGACCGGCATCCCGGACTCGTTGCCCCTGCCGATAAAGATTCCAAGTTCCAGTTCATAGTCGAGGCGCTTGCAAGGACCGAACTCCGGTTGCGTTGCGCCTGCCGGGAAGGTCTGGCCAACTGGACGCGAGAACGCTTGGCCGGAAACGCCGATGGAGGACGCACGGCCGTGATAGCCGATCGGTACCCATTTGTAGTTTGGCATCAGTGGGTTGTCCGGCCGGAACAGCTTGCCGATATTAGTCGCATGATGCACCGACGTGTAGAAGTCTGTGTAGTCACCAATGCGCGCCGGAACGGTGTACTCGGCCTCCGCTTGCGGGACCAGCGTGTCAGCCACTTTTTCTGCCTCGGGCGCACCTGTGCGCAATGCTCGAGAGAGCGCGAGCCGCAGTGCGGACGAGGTTGCGGCTCCCATGGCCATCAGCCGGTTCAGGCTTGCGTCGCCGCACGCAA
>NZ_JBSIPA010000395.1:0-6141 GCF_053574605.1 Caballeronia sp. M23-90
TCACGGCGCGGCGCCGGATGCGCCGCTGTTCCAGCCGCTACGCGTGACCGGTGCCGCGATCACGGCTGATGGCGTGTATAAGTGCGTGCTTGGCTATGCCGCGCAGGTCAAGATAAAAGTGGAGGGTTTTGGGGTGCACAGCCTGCGCGCAACGGCCGCGACCAATGCGCTCGACCATGAGGCCGACATCGCCAAGGTGCAGGAATGGTTGGGGCACGCGAACATTGCGACCATCCGCATCTATGACCGGCGCAAGAGCCGGCTGGAAGACTCGCCGAAGTTCAAGGTAGCGTACTAGCGCTGTCTCAGCTTGAACATATAAGTGCGATGAGCGTGCGCGCGTGAACGCGCGTGGGGGCCGAGCAAAGCCCTGGCCGTCTCCTACTCGACGGCAATATTAAAACCCGAGCTCGCCACCTTTTGGTTAATCGGCTTAGGTCACCTTAGCCAGGCTTTTCTCTGGACCGTTGTATTAGCTGGCAGTCAGCATCTGCCGAAGGCGATCAAGCTATCGGATTACGATACTGTTTCACCGTCCAGCTTAAGCACTTGCCTTCTCGTGAGAATCGCAAGCGTATAAACGAGCCCGTATCTTGACGGCACTCTTGATTGTTCGACTCGCCGAACAGCGGCTGTCAAAGGAAAGCCCGCCCAGATTGGGGCGAGCCATGGATCTTTATCCGCAAGGGCGGGTGCTAGAGGCGCTCATCACTGTCCAGCTTCTTGAGCGGTTTCCAGAACGATCGTGTTCATTATCCTGTCAGTCTCACTGAGTACTTTGAGAATGCGCTGGTAGTGTTTGATTTCGTCGAATGAAAGCGTTTGACCCTTGTGGTCTTTCAGCCACTTTCTCGCTGGCTGGTAGCTTCCAATACACGTTTTCCAGGCCGATACCGGTACGTTGTCGAAATACTGTTCTGAATTTATCCAAACCCGCCCGTCCTTATATTCGACATCTTCGACTTTCGCTTCGCCGGTGCCACGTAGCGGGAAACTCACGTTCCCGACCGCAAGTGGCTCCATCAAATGTAGGCGGCGTAATTCAGACCCTTTGTTAGAAACGTCCCAGAACAGGTCCGGCGTCTCCGGCCAAGGGATTCGGGGGTAGCCCGTCCTCAGGAACTGGGAATATTCATTCCGATAGTCGGGGCAATACAAAACGCCGTAGACATAATCGAGCACGTGAAGCTCGGTTGGCTCCCCCCGTTCTGGGTGATTCGCCAGTTTCTTCAGCTTCGCGAAAATCTTTAGGTCAAAGTTGATTTGACGCGCCTGATGAAGGTCCTTCTGTCCTGAATAAAGGTATAGCGGGAAGTTCATTGCATTGGAGCCTGTCGTCGCCGACAGGAAGATTGCTTCAGATATGTTTTTGGTTACGAATGCATGTCCATATGTGTGGTCCTTCACCGCCTTGGTTACCAGTAGGCCGACGTTCTCGCCGAGCAAATAGTGCTGCATCACGTCGCTACGCGGCCTACAATGAAACCCCCGCGATACACCTGTGTAGTACGTCCAAGCAATATCGAATGGTCGATACGAAATCCGTACGATCTTGTTGTCGGGCAGGGACGCGCTCAGGTCAGCCTGCGCGGAAGCGACTGTCCAGTCTTCTACATCAGCTTTTAGCCCGTATTTCTTTCGAGCTTGTTCCGGGGCAAGCGAAGCGAAATCTTGCACGCGCTCCAACAGCTTTTCCTTATCTATATCGATTGTCAGAGAGTCGCGCGCGGTCACGATGCCGTTGCTATTAACGGGCATCAGCTCGTCGAGCCTGAAGCCCTGATCATACGTTTCCTGCTTGTCATAGTCTCGCGGCGTCAGAACGTACTGAGGTGCGACCAGAACCAACTCGTTCCAATCGAGCGTCCCCAATGTTCCTTCCGATAATTGGCTATATTTGCTTGCCCGTGCGCCCCAGAGGTCTGCGTGGAACACCTTGGCTAGAGGTTTTTTCGCCAAATCCTCCTTTGTTGCTTTCTCGGTTCTAATGCCGATTAGGATAGCCACCCCCTGCTGGATGTCGAAAACGTTCACATCAGCGAGTCCGTTAGGTGCGACCTCCTTTCGCTTCGTATTGCCGTGAAGGTCGAGAATATATAGCTTGTCGAATGTCTTTAGTAGATGCCAACGCATCCCTCGAAACGTCGGATTATCTAGGTAACCGTGATTAGTGATGAATCCCAGTACGCCTTGCCCGTTGCGCTCGATCAAGTACTCGGAAAGCCGAATGAACTTGACATAGTCGTCATTTAGCCACTTCGGGTTCCGTTCCTTCAGCTTCGCTTTTCCACCGGGCTCCTTCTTATACACGTCCAACAGGCCGGTGATCCAAGGCCCTTTGTTGGTACTGTTGCCTGCGTATGGCGGATTGCCGATAACGCACATGATCGGCATGTCTCGCTTGATAGCGTTCGCTTGCTTAACCTCGTTCGACAGCCATTGGGCAAACGGAAGTGTCTGATTTGCTGGCTCGCCTTCTTCCAGAGAGTTGGTCAAATAAACCGAAAGGCGCGGCGGTGATCCCGTTGGCTTGTATCCCAACTCGGTCAACATCATGTCCAGTTTCATGTGGCACATCGCGTACGATGCCATCAGTAGTTCGAACCCATGAAGGCGGGGGATCAAATTACTCTCGATGTATGGTGACCACATGCTTTCAGCGACTTCCTTTACCTTAGGCGCGATCTGCTTAATCACTTCGGCGAGGAACGTTCCCGTGCCCGTCGCCGGATCGAGGATTTGTACGCGATGCACGTCCTTTTTTATGCTGAGGCGCTTGCCTTTCTTGTCGACCTGACCAGTTTCCCAGTCGATGCTGATCTGCGATGTATCGGCTAGTCCCTCGGCTAGCCCGAACTCTGTTTGAAGCACATCGTCTATGGCGCGCACAATGAATTGCACGATGGGCTCTGGCGTGTACCAAACGCCGCGTGCCTTCCGCTTTTTTGGGTTGTAGGCAGCAAGAAACGTCTCATAGAAGTGGAGGAATGGATCACTCTGGCCGGTCAGTTTTCCGAAACTGCCCATGACTTTCTGCACATTTGCTGCCCGAAACACTGCTGCAAGGTCGTCGATAATCCAAGCAATCCGGTCGTCGAGGTCTTCTCCGGCCAGATAGCTGAATAGGCTGCGAAGGAATGGGTTTGACTTTGGAAGGAGCTTCAAAGCCTCCTGTCGATCGAAAGTGTCTGGCGTCGTGTCATGTAGCCGCGCGGCGAACATGCCGTATGCAATGGTTTCCGCGTAGATGTCGGCAAAGTCTTCGACTGTAATGTCGTGTATCAGGTGTTCTTTGAAAGCGTCATACTGGTCGGACAACTCCGTCTGGTGGTGCGCATCCGCTTTCAAGGCTCTTTGGAGTACGTCTTTGATGAGCATCGCCTTGCCCGCCATCATCTCCGCGAGTTGACGGGGAGCGGAGATCGTCTGAGGGCGCTGCTTCAGAAACTCGCGAAGAAGGCTCTCGAGTCGCTCGAACTGATCGGGATTCGGCTGGATGCCCAAAAGATAGTCAGCGATCGTTACCGACGCGACAAGTTCACCGTCTCGGTAGAAATCCCAGTCGAGACAGTTTGTGTAAACCAGATTGGGCAATGCCTTGCGATAGCGCTCCTGCTGCTTCTTATTTGCATCCTTCATTGCCCGCAGACCGACGCCGATGTCTTTCGCCTCCAAGTGACCGATAGCGATATCAGCACGCTGAATAATGAAATCGGGCGCTCCGCAAGCTATCCGTTTCGGTTCATTAAGAGCGGTGACCTTGTCGTCCAGTTCGACAAACAATGCTTCGATGGCAGATCGATATGAATGCTCTGTAGCGGCACCTGTTTTATAGACGGCGCTTACTTTTTTAACAAAGTCGCTGATTATTTTCACGTAGGTCTCTTACTGTGGTGGAGTTTTGCTTGATCGACTACGCGGCAGCATCGTTGCGTTAGACGATCCAACTCTTGCTATTCGATGAAAACCGAACATTTGCCCAATTCCAGTGTGCGGCACTGCATATGAAAGCTTGGGGTTGTAAATCCGGGGGGGTGACGCTCTGTAACATGCTTGATGGCTCGCTGGCAACTTCGGCGATCTTCTCGATCATCGGCCATTCTTGGCATCTTGTCATAAAAGTTGGGCTACCGAGGCGTCATACCCGCTCATTTGCGTGGAAGAGCGTGCTGACTCACTCGTGGTTGTTGGCCGATGGTTTCGCTCATCCGCTCCACCGTCTGAAGAGGCCTGTATTTTCATCATGCTTTATCTGGCCGTGCTGTATGCGCCGTCATTTACGACACCTGAGGCCGGTGATCCGGCCTATCCGGTGCTGGCGAGGCCTGCTGAAAGCGGGTCGAGCTGGACAGCGACAGCCAGCGCCCAGCGGGTCCATACGTCGCGGTCACCGTCAAAGGCTTGACCTTCAACGGCATGCGGCGACGTGATGACTTCCTCTACATACGCCCGGATCTGCTGCGCTTGCTGCCAGGCTGCTACCTGTACAAAAAGCCGGCTGACTCGATCCGCCTCTGCCTGGGCGATCCGTTCGCGCTCGCGCCGCTCGGCGTCTTCGCGTTGTTTGCGCATGGCCTCGAGCGCCTCCTCGTAGGAAGACAGGGCCCATTCATAGCTTTGTTGCCGTGACTTCCGGTACTGCCGCTCGCCGGTCAAGACGATCGCGATGGCGATCTCCCGTATCTTTGCTTCGAGTTTTCCCGCGTCATCATCGCTCCAAAACAGCACCTCATCCGCCTCATTGTGCTTCCATCGGCTCACTTTGGTTTCAATCGCAAGCGGCTCAGCGGGTCGACCCGGCGTCTTGGACGGATGCCGTCGCGGCCGCAGCTTCGCGGTCGTATCAACCGTAAAGCGCACCCATTGGTTGCCCACGTGCGCGCTGGTCTCCCGGGCGTCATTGCCGCAAATGGAGGGTTGTGCATCCATCTGAAACAGTAACCCGAACAGATTGCTGAGCAGCAGCAGTCGGCGTTGCTCCACGCGGCTTTCAAAACGGGGGGCGTCGTAGGTCAAGCGTGGGGAGCGCTCGCGTGCCGTTCTACGTTCCTGGTCTTCACTCAGCAGTCGGGCGATTGCAGGATACGGAGCGGCGTCAAGCGAGCGGGTAGGGCGCCAGCCTTCGGGCACCATCTTTTCGACGCGCGCAGTGATCTGGTCTTCGGTTTCTTCATAAGCTGGGGGCTCAGGCGCTGTCGCTGCTTTGGACTCAGCAGGGCGGTAGTCGGGGTATCGGCCCCCGCCGACGGTGACCTGATCACTTGCACCGGGCGCGCGAAGCGGCAAGGGCGTTTTGATCACGACCTGACCCGCATATAACTTGGTCCAATAGCCACGCGGTGGCAGCGGAATATTGCTTAAGCGACAGGACTTGGCGAGCCGGACGTCGGACACTTGCAGGGTTTTAGCGAGCGCGCTGATCGGTTCGGCCCATACCCGATCGTAAAGTTGACGACGTGTAAAGAGATAACCTGTACCCATATCCGCGCTCCGCATTGCAGTATGAAACCCTGCAATTTACACGCGGATGCGCTCGATTTCATCGAGGCTGATGTCATTGCGGCGTCGGTCGTAGAGCTGGGTCGTCCGGGTCGACGCGTGATTGGCCATCGCCGCTGCGTTTTCGAGCGTGCCGCCGTTTTTCAGATAGGCGGTGATGCCGGTCGCCCGAAACGTGTGGTTGCCGATCTTGGTGTCGATGCCGACCGCGAGCGCGCGACGGCGCACCATCGCGTAGGCATTCGCCTGCGGCAGCGGCGTGTCGCTGAGCTGCCCGGTGCCGCGCCGAATCGTGCGAAACAGCGGACTCTTGGCGTTATCGCCAATGCTGGTGCCGTCCAGGTAGGCGTGCAAGTACGCTTCGAGCGTGTGATGACACGGCATCTCATGGTGCTTGCCGCCCTTTTCACGGAGGCGCACCCATAACCGTTTGTTCTGCACGTAAACGTCTTCCACGCGCATCGCAACAGCCGCCCCGATTCGCGCGAACGAAAACACCATCAACGCAATCAACGCCCGGTCCCTAAGGCCAATGGGTGTGCTGACATCGATGCTATCAAGCAGCTGCCGGGCTTCCGTTGCATCGAGCACCGGCGTCTTGCCCTTGCGGGTCGTGTGGCTCGGCCCCCGCACGGAGGCGGA
>NZ_JBSIPA010000396.1:0-6123 GCF_053574605.1 Caballeronia sp. M23-90
TATCAGCGCGGCTGGCCGGCCCTCTGGCCGAACCACTCAGCGTGGAGGCGTTGGCTGTTGGTGATGCCAGTCCGCTGCCAGTGGGCGATGATTGCACGCCACGGACGCTTCAGTCTGCAGTTGGGCTTGTTTGGCGCGCCGTGATCTTGTGGATGTTGTTGTTGCTCATGCTGAGCATCGCGGTTTGGCTGGCCTGAGGGGTTTGCTCGGGCTGTGCTTTTGGTGTTCTTCGCTGTCTGGGAACTTGATCGCTTCGGTCTATTAGCGTTGCCCCTGTGCGGGGCAGCACTTCATTTCTTTTTCCAAACGGCGAAAAAGAAACGAAGCAAAGAAAACGCCTTCACACCACAACCACTAAATTACCCTCAGCGCACAGCCTCGCTGGTGGCACGCATCTGCCACCGCCCACAATTATCCGGCGCCGTTGAAAAGAACCTTCTCGCCTTTCAATCTTACTTCACACGCTTCGCTTATCAGGCCGTACCGCCTGCCAGGTCGTACCGCCTGCCAGGTCGTACCGCCTGCCAGGTCGTACCGCCTGCTTGGTCTCGCTGGCCCCGCGTTCCTATTTTTATTCGTCGTGCAGCGGGTCTCTCGCCGTTCCGCATTGCCAGCACACCGTGAATTGTGCTTCCAGCGTCTCACCGCATTGCTGGCATCGCCATGACTTTGCGTTCGATGCCGGGCCGCTTCTCGCACGGTTCAATATTTCGTTTGCCAACGCTTCGTCGCGGTCATCCGGTATCCAGATCTCCGGCGCACATTGCTCCGCCGGAATCTCACCCATCGCACCACTCAAATAACGGTTGTGCAACTCGCACGCAATGCCCGCCGTCGACAGCACATTCATCCAGTGATGCGCCGTGATCAGGTTCGGAGCCCGCGTCAATTTTTTCATGCGATGGGGTTATCGGACAATTTGGCTGGCCTCGTGCACCAACTGCGCATACAACTGATGCCGCGCCGGGCGAATCTTGCCTTCCGCCATTGCTTCCAGAATCGCGCAACCCGGTTCGTGCAGATGCCGGCAGTTGTAGAAGCGACACTTGCCCAGGAACGGCCGGAAGTCCGCGAACGCTCGCTCCAGTTGTCCCTCTGAGAGATGATGCAATCCGAATTCCTGGAAGCCCGGCGAATCGATCAAGGACCCGCCGCCCGGCAACGGGTACAACCGGGTGAACGTGGTCGTGTGCCGGCCGCTGTTCAACGCCTTCGATATTTCCCGCGTCGCCACCTCGGCATTCGGAATCAAAATGTTCACGAGCGTCGACTTGCCCATGCCCGACTGTCCGAGCAGCAGCGTCGACCGGTCGGCGAGGCGGGCATCGAGTTCATCGTGGACGTGCTGGGGAGCCGCTTTCGCCGATAACTCCACGACCGTGTACTTAAGCTCCCGATACAGCGCCAGGCGCTTGCGCGCAACCGCGAGCGGCCCTTCCATATCGATCTTGTTCAGCACGATCAGCGGCTCGAGGCCGTGCGCCTCCGCCGCAATCAACGCGCGCCCGAGCAAGTCCTCGCTGAAGTGCGGTTCGGTACCCAGCACGATCATCAATTGATCGAGGTTGGCCGCAAAGAGCTTTGATTTGAACTGGTCGGACCGGTAGAGCAGGTTTCTTCGCTCGCCAATCTCGACAATCACACCCTGATCCGCCGATGACTGTTCGTACTGCACCACGTCGCCCACCGCGATCTCGCTGCGTTTGCCGCGCGGGAAACATTGCAGCATGGCGCTGCCGTCAGCGGGAGCTACCAGGTAATGCCGCCCGTGAGCGGCAATGACCCTTCCTTCAATGCGCGCGTTCGCCGGTTTCTTCGCGTCGCGCGGCCTCATGCGGCGAATTGCATCAGGCGCTCGATGCGCTGCGATGCTGGCGGATGCGATGCGTAAAACGCGGTGTAGATAGGGTCCGGCGTGAGCGTGGACGCGTTGTCCTCGTACAGCTTCACGAGCGCGTTGACGAGGTCGCGCGGGTCGGTCTGGCTCGCGGCGAAGGCATCGGCTTCGAATTCGTGCTTGCGTGAGCTGAGACTGCCGAGCGGCGTCACGAAGAACATGAAGACAGGCAGCGCCAGCATGAACAGCACGAGCGCCAAGCCGTTGTTGTTGCCAATCAGCGATGGCCGCACGCCCAGCCCTTCATAAAACCATACGCATTGTGCAAGCCATCCGAGCAGCGCAAGCATCACGAGGCTGAGCGCGAACGTGACGACCAGGCGCTTGATCACGTGGCGGCGCTTGAAGTGCCCGAGTTCGTGCGCGAGGACCGCTTCTATCTCGCTGCCGGAAAGCCGGGCGAGGAGGGTATCGAAGAAAACGATCCGTTTCGCCGCACCGAAACCCGTGAAGTACGCGTTGCCGTGCGCCGAACGGCGGCTTCCGTCCATCACGAACAAGCCCTTCGCGGCGAAGCCCGTACGCGACATCAGGTTTTCAATCCGCGCGCGCAACGCTTCGTCTTTCAGCGGCTCGAACTTGTTGAAAAGCGGCGCGATGAACGTGGGATACAGGATCAGCACGAGCATCTGGAACGCAACGAGCAGCACCCACGCCCAGAGCCACCACAACGCGCCGGCCTGGTTCATCAACCACAAGGTCACGAACAGCACCGGCAAGCCGATAGCCGCGCCCAGCACGACGCCCTTGATCAGATCGAGGAAAAAGAGCTTCTTCGTCATCCGGTTGAAACCGAATTTCTCTTCGATCACAAAATGGCGGATGTAATCGAACGGCAGGTCGACCACGCTCGTGATCGCCACCACGATAGCGACCAGCGCCATCTGCCCGACGTACCCACGGCCGAGCCAGTCGGTTACGGCAAGATCGATCTGCTGGATGCCGCCGAGCAGCGTCAGCGCAATCAGCAAAGCGGCGCTCACCACGACCTCGACCATGGTCAGGCGCGTGCGCTCGACGGTGTAGTCGGCCGCGCGCTGGTGGGCGGCGAGCGGAATGGTTTGAAGAAACTGCGAAGGCACGTGCTTGCGATGCGCCGCGACGTGCCGGATCTGGCGCGAAGCGAGCCACAGCTTCGTGCCTACCATGCCGACCAGCGCCACGACAAACACGACCGAGAACGCGAGATTGAAATTGGACATCAGCGGAAACCCGATTAAATTATGCGAGAATTATAGGTTCTTGGCCGTCACCGCGCGCATGGCTTGTTGCGCGTCAGCCGAACGGCCGGGTCCTGCAAATCACTTGCGCGCCGTTCCAGGCGTCAAACCCATTCAGGTTGCCCTCCTATGGCCGATTCCGTGCTCGATTCCTCTACTTCCGCTAGCCCGTCAGACCTCGTTCGCAGCGACATGAACCTTGTCTGGCTCGACATGGAAATGACGGGTCTCGAACCCGATAACGACCGGATCATCGAAATTGCGGTGGTCGTGACGAATTCGACGCTCGATAAACTCGTTGAAGGGCCGGTCCTCGCCATCCATCAGGACGAAACGGCGCTTGGCAAGATGGACGAGTGGAACCGCAACACGCATGGCCGCTCGGGGCTGACTGAACGGGTGCGGGCTTCGACGGTGGATGAGGCCGAAGCCACGCGGCAAATCCGCGAATTCCTCGGTCAATATGTGCCGCCGGGCAAGTCGCCAATGTGCGGCAACTCCATCTGTCAGGACCGGCGTTTCATGGCGCGGTGGATGCCGGAACTCGAAACGTTCTTCCATTACCGCAACCTCGATGTCAGCACGCTCAAGGAATTGTGCCGCCGCTGGCAGCCGGCCATCTATAAGGGTTTCCAGAAGCGCGCCATGCACACGGCGCTTGCCGACATTCACGAGTCCATCGACGAACTCAAGTACTACCGCGATCATTTCCTGATCCCGTCGGCAACCGGCGCAGCAGGCGCGGCCGCTTGAACGATGAAGCAACGCTGAAGGAACGTGGCAGCGTTCAGGTCTTTGACGGCCTGAGCGCGCTTTTTGGCCGGAACGAGGCGATCACTTCCGGCCGCGTTTCAATATAAGGTCCGCCGATCAGATCGATGCAATACGGGATCGCCGCGAAGATGCCGGGCACTTTCGTTTTGCCGTCAGCGTCGCGCAGTCCTTCCAGCGTTTCGCGGATGGATTTTGGCTGGCCCGGCAAATTCACGATCAGCGCCGCGTGATCCGCCGTTTCACGAATCACGGCCACCTGGCGCGAAAGAATGGCGGTAGGCACGAAGTTCAGGCTGATCTGGCGCATTTGCTCGCCGAAGCCGGGCATCGGCTTGGTGGCGACCGCAAGCGTGGCTTCCGGCGTCACATCGCGGCGCGACGGGCCTGTGCCGCCCGTGGTCAGGATGAGATCGCAGCCGGTTTCATCGACGAGTTCCAGGAGTGTGGCCGAGATGGTGGCCGTGTCGTCATGAATCAGGCGCGTTTCGGCGCGCCAGGGCGAATTCAGCGCGCTCGCGAGCCATTCCTTCAGCGACGGAATGCCCTTGTCCTCGTACACGCCGTCCGAAGCGCGATCGCTGATCGAGACCAGCCCGATCAGCAATTCGTCCGGATGATTACGCTTTGTAGCCATCGTCGTCATCTCGTTGCGGGAATTCAACGTCGTCACCGTCTTCGGCTTCGATTGCGCTTTCGTCGTCTTCTTCGTCCACGCCCGCAGCGGTCTTGATCCACTGGAACAACTCACGGAAGTAGCGCGGCGGCTTGCTCTGCTCGCGTTCCTTGCGGGCATTGCGGATCAGCGTGCGGCCTTCCTGCGGATCGACACCGGGATGCTTGCGGATGAATTCGGTAAGGGCGGCGTCGTCGGCGAGGAGTTTTTCGCGCGTATGTTCGATCCAGTGCAGCTTGGCGGTTTCAGCGCGATTGACACCGCGATACGTGTCGAGCGCCGTGCGCAGCGCCGCTGTTTCCTCGTCGGTCAGGGAGCGCATCACGCGGCCGACGTATTGCACCTGGCGGCGCTTGCCTTCGTGATCGGTGATCTTGCGGGCGTCGCGGACGGCGTCGTCGAGCTTTTCCGGCATGGGCATGCGTTTGAGCGCATCTTTGGGAAGCTCGATCAGCGCCACGCCGAGCACTTGCAGCGCGAGCATGTCGCGTTTGAGCTGCGATTTGCTCGGGCGGTCGTAGCCGTGCTCGCTGCCATCCTGTTCGGTGGCAACGGCCGGATTTATGGGTTGCGTGCGGGTTTTACGGTTCATCGCGATATTGTACTTGTTCGCAGGGGCCCGCTGGCGCCTCGCGGCATGGACGAACGAAACCAAACACCCCTGGACTTGCTATGATCTTGCGATACACGGAAGCGGTCATGGCGAGCGCTGCGCCACTGAATTCCGGCGCGACCGTTCTGAACCCTTCTGCAACTCGAGCATCCACAGGCAGACAAAAATGGCAGCAGACATGGACGTGAGGCAACGCTTTTTCCCGCACACCCAGGACGAGCTGAAAGAAATTGCGTCCGACATCCTGCGGCACGCGAAGGAACTCGGCGGGACCGATGCCGCTACGGAAATCTCGGAAGGCGATGGCCTTTCGGTCAGCGTGCGTCGTGGCGAAGTCGAAACCATCGAACACAATCGCGACAAGATGGTGGGTGTGACGGTGTTCATCGGCAAGAAGCGGGGGAATGCGAGCACCTCGGACTTCTCGCGCGCTGCGTTGAAGGACACGGTGGCCGCTGCGTACAACATCGCGCGCTTCACGGCCGAAGACAGTGCCGCCGGCCTCGCCGAAGCGGAATTGCTCGAAATGGCGCCGCAGGACCTCGATCTCTATCACCCGTGGGATATCAACGCCGAAGAAGCGGCAGACCTTGCGCGCCGCGCGGAAGACGCAGCGTTCGCCGTCGACAAACGCATTCAGAATTCGGAAGGCGCGAGCGTCTCGGCGCAACATTCGCAATTCGTGCTGGCAACATCGCGCGGGTTCATGGGTGGTTATCCGTTCTCGCGGCATTACGTGGCGTGCGCGCCTATCGCGGGATCGGGGCGCGACATGCAGCGCGACGATTGGTACACCTCGAAGAGAAATGCGGCCGATCTGGCAGACCTTGCGCGCCGCGCGGAAGACGCAGCGTTCGCCGTCGACAAACGCATTCAGAATTCGGAAGGCGCGAGCGTCTCGGCGCAACATTCGCAATTCGTGCTGGCAACATCGCGCGGGTTCATG
>NZ_JBSIPA010000397.1:0-6118 GCF_053574605.1 Caballeronia sp. M23-90
GCGCTTGCACTCGACGTTGGGCTACGTCAGTCCGATGCAGTTCGAGCGGGACTGGTACGCTGCCCAGAACCAACGGGTGGCATAATCTCACTCAGTTAAGGGATCCGAAATTCGCGGGCAACGTCAATTCAGGAAGCAATTTCAATGCTTCTACCGGAGTATTTACCGCGCCTAATGCCGGTTATTACCTCGTATCGGGAGAAATTATGTTTAATGTCTCCAGCGGCGCAGTCAATAACCAATTTCAAGCGCTAGTAATCGCTAACGGGGTAACGGTCTTCAATCCGATATTCATCGTGCAAGCTACAACCACCCCTCTAGCCTTGCTTCCTTTCTCAGTACTAGTTTCGTTGGCTGCTGGGCAAACACTTTCAGTTCAGGCACTCCAAACGAACACTTCCGCTCAGACGCTGAATGTCGGCGCCAACGCCAACGTTCTCTCGATTGTTCAAATTCCTTGATCATGAAAGAGATACCGCTCACCCAGGGCAAGGTTGCAATCGTCGACGACGAGGATTACGAGGCGTTGTCGCGTCATAAGTGGTTCGCTGTCCGACGTCGGCGAAAGACCGTAGCGGAGGCATGGTATGCAGCTCGCATGTCTCACAAGGACGAATCCGCCTCTCCACGATTGGTTTATATGCACGGGCAGATTCTCGAAGCGCCATCCGGCTTCGTTACTGCTCACGACAACCATGACGGACTCGACAATCGGCGCGTAAATCTCTGCGTAGCATCAACCGCAAAAGTCGCAGCGCACAAACGCATGAAGCCGCGTGCGTTGTCGCGCGGTGTGCGCACGCGCAAGAAGGGGAAAAAGCTAGAAGCTTATATAACCGTGTCTGGAAGGTATGTCTTCGTTGGGCTATATCACACGCCTCAAGAGGCGGCGGATGCATACGATGCGGCACGAGTGAAGCACTGCGGCGCCAATTTTGGGACCTTAAATGGAAACAGTCGAGAACATGTCGCCGAGTGATACCGAGCGTGCGCCGGCGATCGTTTTCGAGCGTATCGTCACCGCTTGCTTGGGTCTCGAGTGGCAGATCAAGCCGCGGATCTCCTCGCGCGGCGGCCGAGTTGCGCGCGAGCCGGAAAATGGGGAATTGGACTAGATGGCGGGACTAGGGTGGGTAGAGCGGGCAGGAGTGCCGCTTTGCCTTATCGGCAGGTAGTTAGCGGCGGAGACGGGCTCCGCCACCGCGTAAGCGGCCAATATTGTTAAGAAAAATGGGTAGCCGCCGATAAGATGGGTATCTAAGGTGCTAATTTAGCTCAAAAAAAGCAGTAATTAGGGCATGATTTATGCGCTGCTTCGTTGGGGCGATCACTTGATGTCAGCGAAGACGCACCCATCTGCGTTATACGCATGTATGTAGTGTATTTTCGCCAAATCTGCCATTAAGCCGTTGTTTTGGCATGATTTATTCCACTTGCAGATATGCTTGGACGTTCGTAGACTGCTGCACGTAGTGCAAATTGGTGTGTTTTTGATGGGAAAATGCACCTTCAATGGAGTGAAAAGATGGCCAAAATTACCTTAAATGTTTCCGATGATGTATATGACGAGATTGAAAAATTTGCAGATCGGGAAGGGGTGTCCAAAACGGAAGCGATGCGTAGAATCTTGTCGTTGGCAAAAGTCTCAAACGAGGAGTCTAGGAAAGGGCGCAGCTTAGGGGTCATTGATGACCGTGAGGGGCAAATGAATGTCATTGCCAAGCTGATCGGGGTCTAAATGTCCCAGCCGCCGAAGGAGATTGATCTGACGGTAAGCGGAGGAGAGGGATTTTCGCGGAGCGAAGTGAAATTTGACGTTGAAAAGGAACGGCTTCGGCTTGCAAAGTGGGTGTTACTAGGGCTTGCCGTTCTTTTCTTCGCTTCACTCTTGGCGTACGTTACGAAAGTTTCTTTTCTCAATTCGGACTCTACGAAGGAGGCGTTTGGCTTTGTAAGAGAATCATTCCCACCGATCGTCACACTGATTTTAGGTGCGTACTTCAGATCGAAAGAATGAACAGAAGAATGGTCCGAATACTTAGCCCCGCCGCGCGCGGGGCTTCTGCTCTTAGCTTACCTACTTCCACCCTCGGTGGCCGCTAGACGTCACAGGGAGTCACAACATTGTGACAACCCGCCATCCACCCTCCATCTGCTTCAAACCTTCTTCCGCTTCTTTTCCCGATCGTCCAGCACCTTGCCGACCTTTTCCGCGAAAAGATCGAGTGTCCGGTCGTCTATCTCTGTGGCTCGACCTTGAAGTGCTGCTGCTCCAATGCTTTCCTCGAGGCGCTTGACCACCTCCGCATTGATTGAGCGGTTGTTTTCCTGGGCAGCCAACGTCAGAGCGTCTTTTAGCTCGAGCGGCAGGCGCAATTTCATCTGTGGGTCTTCGCGTGTCATTTACACATCTTAATGGACCACGGTGGTGTTGACAATGGAACCACGGTGGTTCATTATGAATTAACGGTTCACCGAAAAGAACCGCCCGGCCAAACCCGAAAGGAAGGAATCATGACAACTGCAGCACTTGCCCAAACTACCGGCGCCTCAACCGGCGTCCTGGTAGACCAGATCACCCACGACGCCCTGCGCCGTGCATCAATGGCGCCCACATACATGGAAGCGCTCGACATCACCGGTGCCGCATTGATTGCGGTCGCATACCTCGTGAAGGTAGGGGTGAAGCATGTCTAACGTCCATATGATGAATGTCGCGCGTAAGGCAGGCCGGCGTCGTGAAATCGCGCTGCCTGATGTGCCATTGGCGGATGTTGTCGATATAGCGGACTACCGTGCCGATGCTTTTGAGTCGGTTGAAGAGACTGCAGAGGATCGCGCCGATCGTTTAGAGGCTCTCCTGGACGAATTGTCGCATCACCTATTGATGGCGATTCGAACCATCAAGAAAGCGCCGGGCCCGAAGCGATGACACCCGAACGCTACCTCATCCGCGACCGGGCATACGGCGTCTGGCACCGGGAGAAATCAATCAGTCGGTTTCTCGACCGTCGCCAGGCGCGTACCCTGACCATGGCCGACCTCGACAGTGTTCTGTTCGTTGAGTATGGCCACTCTGGCAAGCTGCCGTTGGCGCTAGTCGAGGTGGCGATGGACATCGGTCAGGAGAAGCCTACGGGTGTGATCCGCGAGCTGGCAAAGCTTGCGAACCTGCCCGCTTTCGTCGCTCTCTACACGCCGGCAGCGACCGCCAATCCAACGGCGCCAGCCTGGAACGATATCGACGCGTTCCGCGTCAAGCGCGTCTGGCCGAAACCAGAGCCCGAATGGCGAACGCTCGCACCACAGGAATGGGCCGAGGCGCTGGTGAACATCCGCGATTGGCAGCTCCGACGCTTTGTGAATCAAGCAGCAGCGAATGATGACGTCTATTAACCGGTACCAGCATGGCACGATCGAAGCGATACAAGGGCGATGCGCTGAAGCGCGACGGCTCGACGTTCGCCGCCATCCCCTACGTGGTCCTGGAGAGCCAAGGCTATATCAATCTCAGCGCCTACGCGCGCGCCTTGTTGCTCGAGTTCTGCCGGGAATTCAACGGCCGCAATAACGGCCGGCTGTGCTGCATCTGGGATCAATTGAAGGAACGAGGCTGGAACTCGCCGAACACCGTCACCAAGGCTAAGGCCGAACTGATCGAACAGGGTCTCATCTGGGAATCGCGCAAAGGCGCGTTCCCGCACCGGCCATCGTGGTACGCACTCACCTGGCGTGATTTAGACGTTACCGAAGACTTGGACGCGGCGCCGTCGGCGTTTCCGCGGCGCGCGTACTTGCATGTCGAGCCGCTGATCCGTGAAAAGAAGGTCGTCGGCCGTAAGAAGGCAAAACCGAGTGGGGCACCCGTTACATGGCATGTATCTAAGGCCGCTTGAATAAGTACATGGCGTGTAATGGACGCCGCGTTTCTAGATACATGGCATGTACTTGTTGGGCGCAGTTTCGTCGGCTCCTAGTTACATGCCATGTACTTCTCTAAGAGTTGCCATCTCTTTGCCCGTTTTCGAAATGCCCACGCAACGGGTATTCAAGGGTTACCGTTTCAGTACCCCCCATTCCCGATACAGTAACCCCCCTTATATCCCCCTTCGAAGGCCCAGATCTACAATTGTTCGCGTCCACCAAAGGATGCACCTAACCCCCCCCTTTGGTGAAGGCCCATCGATGCCCCCTCGATGCCCCCTCGGTTGCCGAATCAGCAACCCCATTGCCGAATCAGCAACGGTTGCTGAATCAGCAACCCCCTCGGTTGTCGAATCGACAACCCCAGTTGTCAAAACAACAACCCATGGCTATCCCGTAGGTAACCCGTGGGATAACGGTGGCTTAACGGTGAGTCCACGCGTCACGCTGCGTCACTGACGCGTCACATCTTATTCTTTGCCGGTGCAGAAATAGCCCTTCCAAGTTAGAAGGCAATTTGCCACTATGGTTTCCCATCACTCGAATGAGGACCTGTCTGTGAACCAGATCATATTGCGCGTGCCGCATGAGGAAGTTGCATCCTTTTTAGAGGACGTGACTGCCTGGACGAGCAACAGCGGCATTGACCCGCGCGTGTCGCAGTTCCCTGAGCCCGGTATAACCACGAATACGAGCTTGCCTATCCGGTATCTGGTTGAGGTGGACGACAGTTTTTTTGAACAATACCCGCACTGGCGCCAGTGCATCGAGCAGTAACCGTTACGCGACCGTAACGCTTCGGTAACGCTACGTGCGTTACTTCTAGCGTTGCAAACGTTGCGACAGATTCTGTCGACGGCTCTGTGACAGAGCACGGTCGGACGGCGGTAATGCTTTACCGGGGGTATGACCTGCAACGCAGGATGGACCTAAGCCGGAATTCCGGCCTAGCTCTGTTGCGGTTTGATTCGACATCGGGTCGACGTCGCTCTAACCTCAATTTGAGAGTGTACGACGTCGACGCATACCCTTCGGGGAGTGCTTGAAGCAATGCTCGGAGCATGGTGTTAGCACCGGAATTTCCGGTAGTCGCATCGGTAGACGCTTGTGCATTGACAACCTCCGCCATTGGCGGAAGCATCTGCGCCGGAATTCCGGTAGTTATCGGTATCGGTTTTGGTGCTGTCCGCTGAGCGCAGTTTTGCGCCTGAACAACACTTTAAGAATTGGCGGGACGTTTGGAGGGTAGATCTGCAAATGGCGCTGTGAGCCTTTTAACATAAGGCTTCATGGCGGAAGCGGTGAGATTCGAACTCACGGACGAGTCACCCCGTCGCTAGTTTTCAAGACTAGTGCCTTAAACCGCTCGGCCACGCTTCCACGTTTCACACATCACAACCAAAGCAACTGCCGGAACAGCGCACCTTTCCGGGTAGGGTAGCCCTACATCCTTATGGATGAAGGGCCCCCTAAGAACTGTACGTGCGAGTTTCCTCGCATACAGCTCAAGCCTACAGACAAAGCTCCATTCAAAATAAAGCCGGCTTCGTTACAACAAGTCTTCCCACGTGCACCTGCTGGTGGCAATGCGGGTGAAGCAAAACTCTGTTGGACAGCGTGTCTTTGCCACCATGCATCCGATACTCTAGATGATGATCGTGCCAACCCGTTTCGTCCGTCAGCGCCGTGCCACAGTGCGCACACAGCCCGCCCTGTGACACATACAGCGTGGACCATCGCCTGCGATAGCGCATTGTTTCCCACATGCGATCCTGCCGCAATTTCTCGCCGTACTGCTCCCATATCGGATCAAAGGGATTGAATTCCGCTTTGATCTTCAAGTGTCGCTTGATCACTGTGCCGCTGATCTGGTACAGCTCAAGCAACCCCCTACTGCCGTCCCGCTTTACCACAGGAACAGCGAATACCCATTGACGATCACCGATCGAATGAAAGTACTTCTTTCTCACCCAATCGGCGCCCTTCTGCGGGTGCCGCCGCTTCGACCATCGCCAGAGCTTCTGAAACATTAAATGCTCCATGCGACTGTACGCTTGTTTAGCCACGACGGGACTGTGGTACTGCGCCCAGCCCCGAAGCATCGGATTCAACAGGCGGATCAGATCCGCCTGTTTTACCGTCTTGTTACCGCTGATCGTATCCGCCACCTTGCGATAGAACGCTTGCGCGTTTT
>NZ_JBSIPA010000398.1:0-6118 GCF_053574605.1 Caballeronia sp. M23-90
TGGCGGCGTGGGGCTGGCAGCGGTTGAAATTGGCAAGGCGCTTGGAGCACGCGTGATCGCTGCGGCGTCCAGCGCGGAGAAGCTGGCATTGTGCGTTGAACATGGGGCAGATGCGACCATCGACTACTCGAACGAGAACCTGCGTGAGCGCATCAAAGAGCTGACGGACGGAAAAGGTCCGGACGTCATCTACGATCCGGTTGGCGGCGAGTATGCGGAACCGGCTTTTCGCAGCATCGGATGGAGGGGGCGTTATCTGGTGGTGGGGTTCGCCAACGGCGAGATACCGAGGTTGGCCCTCAATCTGACGCTGCTGAAAGGCGCCAGCATCGTGGGCGTGTTCTGGGGCCAGCACATGCAACACGAACCCGAGCTCGCAGGCGCAGCAATGAAGCAGATCTTTGCTTGGATCAAGGAACGCCGGCTTCGCCCGCACATCACGAAGCGTTATCCGCTCGCGCGAACCGCCGATGCATTGAGCGACATGGCGAGCCGGCGTGTCTCGGGCAAGATCGTGATCGAGCCGTGAATGATTGGCGTCAAGAGGGCCGCGTCACATCTTTTCGGTATCACCGGCGCTCGGCTGCCACTTCATCAGGCGGCGTTCGACGAACGCAACTATCCCGTCCAGGATCAGTGCAAATGCCGTGAGCACCAGAATGCCTGCGAACACGGTATTGATATCGAACGTGCCTTCGGCTTGGAGAATCAGGTATCCGACACCGCGTGCAGAACCCAGATATTCGCCCACTACGGAGCCGACAAACGCAAGTCCCACCGACGTGTGCAAGCTGGAGAACACCCAGCTTGTCGCGCTCGGCAAATACACGTGCCGCAGCAGATGTTTGCGATTGGCGCCGAGCATGCGGGCGTTGGCAAGAACGACCGGGCTCACTTCCTTCACGCCCTGATAGACGTTGAAAAACACGATGAAAAAGACCAGCGTCACGCCGAGCGCCACTTTCGACCAGATGCCGAGGCCGAACCAGACGGCGAAGATCGGTGCGAGGATGACGCGCGGCATCGAGTTCGCGGCCTTGATGTACGGATCGAAGAGCGCGCTCATCATGGGCGCCAGGGCAAGCCATAAACCAACTCCGAGACCCATTACCGTTCCAATCACGAATGCGAGCACGGTTTCGATCAGCGTGACCCAGAGATGCACGTAGATCTCGCCGGTCGTGAACCATTGCCAGATGCGCAACAGCACTTTCTGCGGTTCGCCAAAGAAAAATGCGGCCTTGCTCGAATCGTCGAAATAAAAAGCCGGCAACAGCGTCGGGCTGGTCAGCACATACCAAAGTAAGAAACACAGCACGAGCAGCAGCCACTGCCATACAACCAGGTTGGCGCGGTTCGGGCGCAACGTTTTCCACATGATCGATCTGCTCTTGTTAGCAAGCTAATGGGCGATTCAAACGGCTGTGAGCTGTTGCTTGTAGCCTTTCAGGACTTCTTCCCGCAGCACGGACCAGATCTGTGAATGCAATTCCACGAAGCGCGGATGCGAGCGGATTTCGGCCACATCACGCGGACGCGGCAGATCGATCACGAACTCGCCGATCGGATGCGTGCCAGGCCCTGCCGACAGCACCACCACGCGATCGGACAGCGAAATCGCTTCGTCGAGGTCATGGGTGATGAAGAGCACGGCTTTACGCTTGGCTGCCCAAAGTTCGAGCAACTCGTTTTCCATGAGCTGGCGCGTCTGGATATCCAGGGCGGAAAACGGTTCGTCCATCAGGATGATGTCCGGATCGAGGATCAGCGTTTGCGCCATGCCCACGCGCTTTCGCATGCCGCCGGACAACTGATGCGGATAACGGTCGCCGAACCCGCCAAGACCGACGCGCTTTAACCACTCTTCGCCTCTCGCAGACGCTTCGTCTTTGGGAACGCCGCGAAACGACAAACCGGCTGTGACGTTGTCGAGTGCCGATCGCCAGGGCATCAGCGCTTCAGCCTGGAACATGTATCCGGCGCGGCGGTTGATCCCGTCAAGTTCGGTACCGAAGACGTTGACCGTGCCCGACGAAGGCGCGAGCAAACCCGCGCCGACGTTCAACAGCGTGGACTTGCCGCAACCCGTAGGACCGACGACCGAGACGAACTCGCCCGGCGCGACGCGCAACGTCGTCTCCTTGACCGCCGTGTAGCGGGAACGGCGGTCATCGCGGGAGACGAACGTGCAGGTGACATTCTCCAGCGCGAGCGCGGGGACCGGTGTAGTTGTCGGCTGCATCGCTTATGCCTTGACCGAGGTCAACGCCTTCTTCACGAAGTCGTTGGTCCACGTCTTCGACAGGTCGATCGGCTTGCTTTTTACGGTTTCGTCGAAGGCTTGCAGCGTCTTGAGCGACGTCGCCGGGCCGTTTGCGGGCATCAGGCCATCGGGCGACATGGCTTCCTTCACGTGCTGCCATGCATCCAGATAAAGCGAACTGTCGCCGAGCAAGTATGCCTCGGGCACCGTCGAGATCAGGTCCTTGCCCGTTGCCGTCTGAAGCCACTTGAGTGCACGGACCATCGCGTTGGTGAGCGCCTGGGTGGTGTTCGGATTCTTCGTGATGAAGCTCTGCGACGCATACAGGCACCCTGCCGGCATGTCGCCGCCGAAGACCGCGCGGGTATCGGCGAGCGTACGGGTGTCCGAGATCACTCGGATGTCGCCGGAGCGTTCCAGTTTGGTCATGACGGGATCGAGGTTCGCCATGGCATCGATCTGTCCCGACTGCAATGCAGCGACCGCACCCGCTCCCGCGCCCACGCCGATGAACGACACGTCGCTCGCGGTGAGCCCGGCCTTCGCCAGAACGAAGCTCGCCATGATCGATGTCGACGAACCCGGCGCAGTCACGCCGATCTTCTTGCCTTTGAGATCGGCGATGCCCTTGTAGTTCGGCATCGCTTTCTTCGACACAGCCAGCACGATCTGCGGCGCGCGCCCTTGCAGCACGAACTCGCGGAACATCTGCCCCTTCGCCTGCAGCAGCAGCGTGTGTTCGAACGCGCCCGACACCACGTCCGCGCTGCCACCCACCGCGGCCTGCAACGCTTTCGCACCGCCGGCGAAGTCGGAGATTTCGATCTCGAGCCCTTCGTCCTTGAAGTAGTTGCGGCGCTCCGCAATGGTGAGCGGCAAGTAGTAGAACAGGTTCTTGCCGCCGACCGCGATCGAAACCTTTGGATGCTCGAGCTTCGCTTGCGCGAACGCGAATGGGGTGTCTATCAATGTGCCGGCAGCGAGCGCCGCGCCGCTTGCGATGAAAGTCCTGCGTTGCATCTTGTCTCCTTCGTTTTTATTTTTCGAGGCTTCGGTTTGAACGCCGAGATATTTTGCGGAGGTTCAAATCACCCTGTCCGCCCGCAATCTCGCAATATTGTCAGGATCATACCCGAGCGATTGCAGGACTTCATCGGTGTGTTCACCGAGTTGCGGTCCGAGCCAGCGTGTTCCGCCAGGCGTTTCCGAGAGCTTTGGCGTGACGTTCGGCAAGGCGATCTCACGGCCATCCTGCCACGGAAATCGCTGGATCATCTGGCGCGCGATGTACTGAGGGTCCGTGAACATGTCGGCCACGCTGTAGATGCGTCCCGCGGGAACATCGGCGGCGTTGAGCACGGCGAGGGCTTCGTCGATCGTGCGCGTGCACAGCCACACGCGGATGGCATCATCGATTTCCCGCGTACGTGGCACGCGTCCATCATTCGATGCCAGCGTCGGATCGTTGCCCAGATCTTCGCGGCCGATCGCCAGCATCAAACGCTTGAAGATAGGATCGCTGTTGCCGCCGATCACGATGCTGCCATCGCGGCACGGATACGTATTCGACGGCACGATACCCGGCAGCGACGCGCCCGTGCGTTCGCGGATCATGCCGTACACACCATATTCCGGCACTACGCTTTCCATCATGTTGAAGACGGCTTCGTAAAGCGCGACATCGACGACCTGCCCTTTGCCACCGTTCGCTTGCCGGTGATGCAGCGCCATCAGTGCGCCGATCACGCCGTGAAGCGCAGCAATGGAGTCCCCGATCGAAATGCCGATCCGGGGCGGCGGCAAATCGGGATAGCCCGTGATGTGACGTAATCCGCCCATGGATTCGGCGATCGCGCCAAATCCCGGCCGGTCGCGATATGGCCCGGTCTGCCCGTATCCGGACAAACGCACCATCACGAGACCAGGATTTTCGGCGGACAGGACTTCGTAACCGAGTCCGAGTTTCTCGAGCAGACCCGGCCTGAAATTCTCGACGACGATATCGGCTTCCTTGGCCAGCCGGCGGACGATTTCCTTGCCTTCCGGGGCTTTCAGGTTGATAGTCACCGACTTTTTATTGCGCGCCTGAACGGCCCACCATAGCGACGTCCCGCCCACTTCCGGATAGAGCTTGCGCCATTTGCGCAGCGGATCGCCGCCGTTCGGATCTTCGATCTTGATGACGTCAGCGCCGAACTCGCCCATGAAGCGCGAGGCGAACGGCCCGGCGATCAGCGTGCCGAGTTCGAGCACCTTGACGCCGGCGAGCGGTCCCGAGGTTGCGCTCATGGTGTCTCCTGCGTTGTTGTTTGTGACTTGCTTAAAGCGGAATCTCGAGCGCCTGGAAACGCGGCGCACCGTTTGAGAGCGTGTCGTTGAAGATCGCGGCCGGCCGCACCCACAAGCCGTGGTCGTGAGGCCACAGATGTTCGTAGACGATCATGGGCTCTTCAGTTTCGGAATGCCGCGCCACGCCAATCACACGATACAACCCGCCCTTGTAATGGCGATGTGTGGCCAATGCCAGTGCTTCTGCTTCGGTCATGTCGTTGTATGTCCTCAGGTCTATACCGAACGGCGATCCAGCATCGCGCGCGCGATCGTGCCTGCATCGACGTATTCGAGTTCCCCGCCCACCGGTACGCCGCGCGCGAGCCGCGTCACCTTCAGGCCCTTGGATTTCAGCGTCTGCGCGAGGTAATGCGCGGTCGCTTCGCCCTCGTTCGTGAAGTTCGTGGCGAGCACGATCTCCTTCACGATGCCATCGGTGGCGCGCTGGATCAGGCGATCGAAATGAATTTCCTTCGGCCCGATACCATCGAGCGGACTCAGCCGCCCCATCAGCACGAAATACAAGCCGCTATAAGTCAGCGTCTGTTCGAGCATGATCTGGTCGGCTGGCGTTTCGACCACGCAGAGCAATTCGGCGTCGCGCTCGGGATCGCTGCAGACTTCGCAGATTGCCGCCTCGGTGAACGTGTTGCATTTCTCGCAGTGCTGCAGATGCTCGGTTGCAAACATCAGCGACCGGCCGAGCTTTTCAGCGCCTGGCCGGTCATGCTGCATGAGGTGATAGGCCATGCGCTGCGCCGACTTGGGACCCACGCCCGGCAGAGCGCGCAGCGCTTCGACGAGCGCCGACAAGGCGGAAGGTTGTTTCATGCGCGGTGGCCGTTGCTCTGAGAGTTGGTGTGCTGGCAGCTTAGAACGGCAGCTTGAAGCCCGGCGGCATCGGCATGCCGGCGGTCATGCCGCTCATCTTTTGCTGCGTAGTGGCTTCGGCCTTGCGCACGGCGTCGTTAAATGCTGCGGCAACGAGGTCTTCCAGCATGTCCTTGTCGTCGGCGAGGAGGCTCGGATCGATCACGACCCGGCGCACGTCGTTCTTGCAAGTCATCGTTACCTTCACAAGGCCCGCGCCCGACTGACCTTCCACTTCGATCAGCGCGAGTTCGTCCTGCGCCTTCTTCATGTTGTCCTGCATTTGCTGCGCTTGCTTCATCAAGCCGGCGAGTTGGTTCTTCATCATGATCGGGCTCCTTGGGGAAAACGGTATAGAAAATGGGTGGCTGGCGTTCAGTACATCGCCATGCCAGCGAAGAATGTGCGCTTCGTTGCGCTTGAAACGATGTTCTCTAAAAGCTTAATTCGCCGATGCGGCGTTCTGCCCGCCGCCCTGTGCGCTGCTGCCGTTCTCCGGCGAGATCGGCTTGATGGACCCCTGCACGATACTCGCGCCGAAATCGCGAATCAGGGACTGCACGAACGGGTTCTGCGTGATTTCCTTTTCCGCTTGCTGCTGGCGCTGGGCGCGAAGAGCCGCATCGACGGCCGCAGCCGTACGGCGCGCCGCCA
>NZ_JBSIPA010000399.1:0-6102 GCF_053574605.1 Caballeronia sp. M23-90
TCCCCCGAGTCCTTGCACGATGCGCGCGCCGATCAGCTCGGGCAGGCTCGATGCCGCCGCGCACGCAACCGAAGACACAGTGAACAGGGCGATCGCCCACATGAAGACGCGCTTCGCGCCAAAACGATCGGCGACCCAGCCGCTTGCGGGAATGAAGACGGTCAGTGCGACGAGATACGCCGTGATCGCGCTGCTCAAATGGACCGGGTCGACGCCGAGATCGCGTGCCATGGAAGGCAACGCCGTGGCTACGATGGTGCCGTCCATGTTCTGCATGAAGAGGGCGCTTGCGATGATCGCGGCGGTCAGGCGGAAATTGACGGGTTTCACAAGGCAGTGCGTCGTGGGTTCGATCAAATGCGTGGGACCAAAGTCTACTTGAAGCGCGCCGCGGGTTGCTTCATTACAAATGGCGTACGGCTTTGCAGAAAACACACGCTAAGGGTAATCACTATGAACTTCGCCGTTGCGCCAATTGCAGCACGCGACGGAATAGGACTACGATGGCGCATGAAACTCAATTTCCCCAATCCCAGCCGTTCCTACGATACCTCCCGGCACTGCGTGTGCTTCTGGGGGTACGACGGCTCGCGCGAGATCTCGTTCCAGATCGGCGATGCCGCGCTCTCCAGCTTCAATCCGCAGATGGGATCGGATGAATCCGCAGTGCTTGCTGCCTTCGATCTTTATCGCGAACGCATTTTGCAAAAAGCCGAAAGCCTCTACGTTCGCGGTGCGCAGAACATCTTCAAGATCTCCTGAAGGCTCATTTAACGTTCGCCTGCAACGCATTCCTGCCGTGTATAAAATCGTGGCATGACGAAGCGTTTCTCCTCACAAAGCCACCAGCACCCCGTCGAGCACGAGCTGCCATTGCATACGCCCAGCCTGGCGTCACTGCTTCTGGCTGCCTCGATAGCGACCATTGCGTGGCTCGCGCTCGCCGCGCAAACCGATATCACCGTTCACCGCATGCTGTCGCGAGGCCTGGGCGTATTCGACGGTATCGAACGTCTGAGCAGTTACCTGACCAACCTCACGATCTTCGCGGTCGCCATCTGTTTTTCATGCGTGGCGGCGAGGGCGGGAACGCCGGTGGGACGTTTTTTCCGCAAACCTCCGGTCGTTACAGCGGTCGTGGTTTATATCGTGTTCGTGGGGCTCGCATATAACCTCTTGCTGCGATACCTGTGGACGCCGTCGGGGTACCGGGCGGTGCTCAACGAATGCCTGCATACCGTGGTGCCGTTTTTATCGGCGATGTACTGGGTGCTGTTCGTGCCGCGTTTTCATCTGACCGTGCACAAGACGCTGCTCTGGCTGATCTATCCACTGGGCTACTTGTGCGTCACGTTATGGCGCGGCAGCACGTCGGACTTTTACCCTTACCCGTTCATTGATGTCGGCGAGCTTGGGTATCCGCATGTGCTGCTCAACGCCAGCTTGCTGGTGGTTGCGTTTCTGGTTCTGATGGCCGTGTTCATTGCGCTGAATCATCGGCGGCCACATTAAGCGCGGCTTATTCGCCTGATTTCTCTATCGCTCGCCGATACGCAGGAAGCGCTTCGATGCGCTTCACAAACGCGGTCAGGTTCGGATAGGCGTCGTCGCCGCAAAATTTCACGGCCATCTGAACGGCGAAGGACAGTTGGATATCCGCGCCGGTCAGTTCATTGCCGACAAAATAGTCCTGGCCCTCGAGCGATTTGTCGAGAAAGCCCAGGTGCCGCTTCATTTCACTTTCGATGCGCGGCTGCAGTGGCGCTGCGCCTTCACCAAGCCTGCCCGTGTAAAGCTTGAGCATGAGCGGCAGCATGGCGGAGCCTTCCGCGTAATGCAGGAATTGCAGGTACTGGTTGAATGCATGCGTGTCCTGCGCCGGCGCGAGCCGCCCGTTGCCATACTTGCGAACCAGATACTCGATGATCGCGCCCGACTCGAAGATCACTTCATCGCCATCGCGAATCACCGGCGCCTTGCCCAGCGGATGGATCTTTTCCAGTTCCGGCGGTGCGAGCCGCGTCTTCGGATCACGCTTGTACACATGCACGGTGTAGTCGAGCCCGAGTTCCTCGAGTAGCCAGGTGATGCGGCGCGAGCGTGATTCGTTCAGGTGATGGACTTCGATCATGGTTATCCTTGTGTGTTATTCGTTTGAACCCTCTTTCCCGCAAGCTACGGTCCCGGTGTTTTAGCGTCGCCAAGCTTGATCATCTGCCCATGACGCAGGACCACGAACGCATCTTCCGGCAAGCCCGCTTCCTTCACGGCCTGTTTCAACAGACGCGGCGGTTCGTCGAGCGGGTCATCGGCGAGTTCGAAGGTGCCCAGTGAATGCCTATCGATTTCTTCGAATGGACATCTTCGTGAATCTGTACCGCTTCAAACGGGTTGACGTGCTGCGGACGCATGAACCACTCGGGCGCATAAGCGCCAATCGGAATCAGCGATAGATCAAAGCTGCCAAACCGATTGCCGATATCCTTGAAGTCCGGCGAGTATCCGGTGTCGCCGGCGAAATAAAACGAGAACGGATGCGCGTTGCCTTCGGGCGTTTTGACGACCCAGCCGCCCCAAAGGGTTTTTTGCCGGTCGCCGATACCGCGCGCCGACCAGTGCCGGCTCGGAACGAAAAATAGGTCGAGTCCTGATGCGTGCGTCTCGTTCCACCAGTCGAGTTCCTGCACGTTGTCGATGCCCTTGTCGTGCATCCATGACTTGATGCCCATCGGCACGAGGAACAGCGGCGGGCCGCCTGCCTGTTTGTTCAATTGCTCGACGCTCGCGGTATCAAGGTGGTCGTAATGATTGTGCGAGATCAGGACGATATCGATATGCGGCAGATCAGCCAGCGCAAGTCCCGGCGGCACCTTGCGTTCCGGACCGATGAACTGGAACGGCGATGCGCGCTTTGAAAACATGGGATCGGTGATGATGTTCACGCCGTTCATCTGCAATAGTGCGGTCGCATGGCCAATCCACGTGAGCGTGGTCTCGGTCCGGTTAGCCTTGATCCAGGCAACATCCGGGTGATCCACGGGGAAGTGATAGCCATTTGCCGGCGGTTTTGGCAAGCCATTGACGAGGCGCTCCCATTGCCATTTCAAAAGTGACGCGCGTGGCAGCGGCGAGTAATTGTTCTCGTAACCGTCAGCCGTATGATGAGTCATGCTTGTGCCTTGAGGTTCAGCGGACTGGGTGTTCGCCGTACAGCCCGCTACCGACAAAACCGCTCCGAGCGCAAGCAACCCTCGCCTTACGCGGGCAGGCGACGTCCATGTGATGACGTGGGTCATGAGCGGGCGGTGGCTCAGGGTTTGACGAAGCGCAGCGTCATGCGATCCGATTCGCCGATCGCCGCAAAGCGTGCACGATCCACATCGCCGCCGCGATATGTCGGTGGCAGTGACCAGACGCCGTTCGGGTAATCCTTCGTGTCGCGGGGATTGTTGTTGATCGCGCTGCTTGCGACGAGCTTGAAACCGGCGGCTTGCGCATGCTGGATCACGTAGGCTTCGGTGAGGTAACCCGTATCGATCATCTGTTGCAGCGGCGTTCCCGGCCTGGCGCGATGCTCTTCCACACCAAGCACGCCCCCGGGTTTCAGCACTGAATAGAAAGCGCGCATGTTCGCGTCGATTTGGCCGTCTTCTATCCAGTTGTGGATATTGCGGAAGGTCAGCACGCGATCGACCTGCAACCCCGCAGGCAAGCCGACGAACTGTCGCGACTGCAACGTGCCGAACGGAACTCGGCCGTATATCGCCGGGTTCGATGCAAGCTTTTGTTCGAACGCGGCATTGCTCCGGGCTTCGGCTTCAGGCAACGAGCCCGCGCCAACGTATTCGGCCTCATACAAGGTGCCGCGATCCTTCAGATAAGGCCCGAGGATGTCCGTGTACCAGCCGCCGCCCGGGGCGATCTCCAGCACGCTTTGCGTTGGCGCAACACCGAAGAACTCCAGCGTCTCTTTAGGGTGCCGGTAGACATCGCGGGCTTGCGCTTTCTGGCCGCGGTAAGGCGCGGAGATGGCGGTATCGAGCGATGGGGAGGTCGATGTGGACGACGAGGCGCCGGGCATCGCGCAGGACGCCAACAGCCATGCTGCGGGCAGCGCGAGCAACAGGCGCCGGACGTTGGAGGGCAGTGGGAGTGTTTTCATGCGGGTCATTATCGGGGAAAGTCGGCGAACGCGCTGCGCGTGCCGGAACCGTCAATCGCCGCTCGGAATTTCGTGCGATCCTAAAGCAGGGTCCTGACGTGCCAAAGCTCCGGAAACAGAACCACGTCGAGCATCTTGCGCAAATAAGGTGCGCCGCTCGTGCCGCCCGTGCCTTGCTTGAAACCGATGATTCGCTCGACCGTGGTCACATGACGGAAGCGCCATTGCCGGAAAGAATCTTCGAGATCGACCAGTTCTTCGGCCATCTCGTAGAGTTCCCAATGCTCACTCGGATTGCGATAGATCTCGAGCCACGCGGCTTCGACGCTCGCATCATGCGTGGTCTCCTGGGTCCAATCGCGTTCGAGCCGTTCGGACGCAATCGGAAAACCACGGCGTGCAAGCAAGCGGATGACTTCATCGTAGAAAGAGGGCGCATCGAGCGTCGCTTTAACTTCTGCAAATATCTCCGGCCTGTGCGCATGGGGCTTGAGCATCTGCGCGTTCTTGTTGCCGAGGAGGAACTCGATTTGCCGGTACTGATGCGACTGGAATCCCGACGATGCCCCCAGGTAAGGCCGCATGGCGGTGTATTCAGATGGCGTCATGGTCGCGAGCACGCTCCACGCCTGCACGAGCTGATCGAGTATTCGCGATACCCTCGCGAGCATCTTGAACGCCGGAGGAAGTTCATCGCGGCGCACGGCGGCAAGCGCCGCATGCAATTCATAGAGCGCGAGCTTCATCCAGAGCTCGCTCGTCTGATGCTGCACGATGAACAACATCTCGTTGTGATCCGGCGACAACGGATGTTGCGCCGAGAGCAACGTGCCAAGCGACAGATAATCGCCGTAGCTCATGGACTGCGCGAAGTCGAGCTGGGCGTCGTGCCAGCCTTCTGTCTTTTCAACAGAGGCGCCATGGCCCATCGGGCAAGCGCCGGCATCATTGTTTTCGTTTATCTGGGTCATCGCGCGTTCTCCTCGGGCTCAGGTCACCGCGCCGCGTTCCGCATATACGGGTGCGCGCCAGGCCTCGGTTTCCAGCACATCGCGCAAGGTCTCCACGGCGTCCCACACATCGACGTATTGCGTATAAAGCGGCGTAAAGCCAAAACGCAAGATGCGCGGCTCGCGATAATCGCCGATTACATTCCGCGCGATCAACGCCTGCATGACTTCATAACCGTGCGGATGTTCGAAGCTCGCCTGCGATCCGCGCTCGGCATGCGTGCGCGGCGTCACAAGCTGCAACGGAAACTTGCTGCACCGCGTCTCGACGAGATCGATAAACAGATCGCTTAGCGCGAGCGACTTGCGGCGCAACGCGGCCATGCTGGTTTGCGCGAAGACGTCGAGGCCGCATTCAACGAGTCCCATTGAAATGATGGGTTGCGTGCCGCACAGGAAGCGGCCGATGCCATTATCCGGCCGGTATTCGGGAACCATATCGAACGGTTTCCTGTGGCCCCACCATCCGGAAAGCGGCTGTGAGAAGGCATCCTGGAGACGCTTTGGCACCCAGATGAAGCCGGGCGATCCGGGTCCGCCGTTCAGGTATTTATAGGTGCAGCCGACTGCATAATCCGCGTTCGCACTGTTCAGGTCGACCGGAACGGCGCCTGCCGAATGCGCGAGATCCCAGACGGCGAGCGCGCCTTTGTCTTGAATGATGCGCGTGAGCGCGGCCATGTCGTGCATGGCGCCGGTGCGATAGTTCACGTGCGTGATCATTGCGAGGGCCGTGTTTTCATCGATGGCGCCGGGTATTTCCGACGCATGATCGACCAGTCGCAATTCGTAACCCTGATCCAGTTGAGCTTGCCCGCAAAAAATGGATCCCTTGCTGAGTGTGTAAAACTCACGCAAGGAGGAAGGAAAGATGGGTAATCCGAGAGCTCGATATACGCAGGAATTCATGCTGGAAGCCGTGCGCATGGT